>CAYQBT010000048.1:0-8756 GCA_964415775.1 uncultured Lachnospiraceae bacterium | reverse complement strand
ACTGCTTTTCTTCCTTTATCGCTATCCTTACGTCACCGCGATTGTTGGCGCAGCACTCCGGCTGACAAGCGAATCATCCCGAAGGGATACATAAAAGAACCGAAAGGTTCTTTTTTGTTTTTTCGTGACAAATGGAGACAGATATGATACAATGTGCTTAACAAAACTACAAAGGAGCGGGAATATGCATAGGTACACATGCGGACTGGTATCGGTGTCCTTTCGGGGAAAAACACCCGAAGAGATCTTGCAGGCGGTAAAAGCGGCGGGACTTTCTTCTATAGAATGGGGCAGCGATGTACATGCGCCTTGTGCGGATATTTCCAATTTGGAGCGGATCGCTAAACTGCAAAAGGAGCTGGGTATTGCTTGCAGCTCGTACGGTACATATTTCCGCATCGGCGTACATACACCCGAGGGCATCCGGCCGTATATTGTCGCCGCGGGGATCTTAGGCACGGGCATTTTGCGGCTTTGGTGCGGGGATAAGGGCTCGGCAAAGTATACTGACACCGAGCGCGAAAGATTGCTTGGCGAATGTATAACGCTTGCTAAAATCGCCGAAGCGCACGGTGTAAAGCTTTGTATGGAGTGCCACATAAACACCTTTACGGATATGAGGGAAAGCGCGCTGTGGCTGATGGAATCGGTAAATTCACCGTACTTTCGCATGTATTGGCAGCCAAATCAGTTTGTATCTGCCGAGGAGAATCTTGCGTATGCGCGTCTGCTTGCACCCTATACCGAGCATATTCATGTTTTTCATTGGTTGGGAAAAGAAAAATTCCCCCTGCAATGCGGCATAGAAGTTTGGCGGCAGTACCTTACCTGTTTTGACGGCGAGCGGACACTTTTGCTTGAGTTCATGCCTGACGGAAAAATTGAGAGTCTGCCTACAGAAGCAGACACGCTTTCGATGATCATAGGAGAAAATGCATGAGAATTATATGCGTATGCAATAATTTGCAGAAATTCAACTGGGTATATTCCAAAGAGGTACTGCAAACCCTGCAAAAGCAGGATGGTTTTGACGGGCAGGTCTATAGTAAGGATGACATTTTGCGTGCGCCCGCGCAGTTTGTCGATGCCGAGTATATCTTTTCTACCTGGGGCATGCCAGCCTTTACCGAGGAGGAGATCGGGCTTTGCTTTCCGAAGCTGCGGTGCGTGTTTTACGCCGCCGGAACGGTGCAGGCCTTTGCGCGCCCCTTTTTAAACTGCGGTGTGCAGGTATATAGCGCATGGGCCGCCAACGCGGTTCCGGTTGCAGAGTATACCGTAGCACAGATCGTCCTTGCCAACAAAGGCTTTTTTGCGTCCACGCGGGCAATGGGGCAGGGCGGCTATGCCGGTGCGAAAAGAGTATTTGCAAGCTACAGCGGCAACTATGGTGCCAAGGTCGGCATCGTCGGCGCGGGCATGATCGGTAAACTGGTCATACAAATGCTGAAAGCGTACAAGGTCGAGGTGCTTGTGTACGATCCGTTCTTACCGGACGAAGTCGCGGACAGCCTCAAAGTGCGCAAGGTCAGCTTGGACGAGATTTTTTCGACGTGCAGTGTGGTTTCCAACCACCTTGCCAATAACGCTGAAACGCGGGGGATTTTCAAATACAGCTTGTTTTCGCTCTTGCCGCAAAACGCGACCTTTCTCAATACGGGCAGGGGCGCGCAGGTCGTAGAAACGGACCTCATCCGCGTTCTTAGCGAGCGGCCGGACCTCACCGCGATCCTGGATGTTACCGCTCCCGAACCGCCAAAGGTGGATTGCCCTCTGTATACCCTCGAAAACTGTATCCTCACACCGCATATCGCAGGAAGCAGCGGGGACGAGGTGCACCGCATGGCGGAATATATGCTGGCGGAATTTGAAGCGTATCGCTTGGGCGAGCCCACGCGCTACGCGGTGACACTTGCAATGCTTAAGACTATGGCATAAACAAAGAAGACGCGCTTCAATTTTCACAGAGAGTTCACATAACATTTGCCGGTAGTTTTATGTTTATTAAGTTACTACTTAGG
Organism: uncultured Lachnospiraceae bacterium; assembly: GCA_964415775.1. Classification (GTDB taxonomy): domain Bacteria; phylum Bacillota; class Clostridia; order Oscillospirales; family CAG-272; genus UMGS902. Next base: position 6,735 of record CAYQBT010000048.1, on the reverse strand, counting down.
TTTGAAGTATATTATTACTAATGACGTTCGCAGGAAATATTATGTAAAAAAGCGCTCTGCAATTCAAAAGTGAGTGGCGGTCGATTTGTGCGATATTCTCATGTATAACAGCAATGTCAAAATTAAAAGGCGGGGGATAACTATGAGTTTGTTAAGCGAAGACAAGAAAACGCAAGTAAGTGAAAACATGGCTGAGCAGAAGGAGCTCAGGCGGAGAAAACGTAAAAAAACGGCTAAACGCATTTTTAAAATTTTAATTCTTCTGATTGTACTTTCCGCGGCGGCATTCTACGCATATATGCGGTTTTTCGGTGGCAGAAAAAGCGGCTCCACGGAGATCTCGTATACATACGCGCAGGTAGAGCGGCGCGACATAACTGAGGAGCTTTCCGGCAGCGGAACTTTAGAATCCGCAGCTTCGTATACACTTTCTACGCGCGTCGGCGGCGAGATCCTTACGGATACATTTGCAGAAGGCGATAACGTAAAAGAGGGAGATGTTCTGTATGGGATCGACAGCTCCGATATGGACGCAAGCCTGGAACGTGCGAGAAAAACATTGCAGAACGCAGAAGAGGCATACGCGGAAAAAGTTGCAGATCGGCAGAAGCTGACGCTGACGGCACCCATAAACGGTGTTGTTAGCGGTCTCGGCGTAGAGACCGGAGATTCGGTGAAAGCAGATACGGCCGTTTTGACGATCAAGGATATTACGGTGATGACGCTTACCGAGTATTACAGCATCGAATATCAAGAGGATATTTATGTTGGCATGCCTGCAACTGTTTCGGTTTCCGGGCAGATGATGAACGTTGCCGGCAGCGTTTCCGGTGTGTCCTCGCTTACCCGCTATTCGGAGACCGGCGTACAATGCTTTGCCGTAACCGTACAGGTTGAGAATCCTGGATCGCTTTTGATCGGCACCGCGGCGACCGCATGGGTTGGCGAGGATATATATCCTACGATCAAGAGTACGGAAGGTATGAAGGCGAGTGCCACGAAGGTGGTTTATACGGATGTTTCCGGAGAGGTTGATACACTGAATGTTACCAACGGAGACATTGTTCGTGCGGGCATGGTATTGATGGCTTTGTCCGGGGATACTCTGGAGGATGAGATTGAGAAAGCGAAGGACTCTATGGAGGACGCACAGCTTTCTTTGGATAACCTGAACGAAACGCTGAAGAACTATACCGTGACTGCACCGATTGACGGAACTGTTATTCGAAAGGTGAAAAAAGCGGGCGAAAGCGTTTCAAACGGTGACACTTTGGTTATGATCTACGATCTTTCTTATTTGACCGTTACCTTGGCGATCGATGAGTTGGATATTAAAACGGTAGCGGTTGGGCAGCGCGCATCGGTTACCGCTGATGCGGTAGAGGGAACCGTCTTTGATGGTGTGGTCACCCGCGTTGGTGTAAACGGAACAACCTCGGGCGGCGTTACCACCTATCCCGTAGACATACGCATTGATGTTACCGACGGACTCCTTCCCGGTATGAATGTTGATATTGTAATTACGGTTCAGGAGGTAACGGATGCGCTGACAATCCCCGTGGATGCCGTGGAGCGCAATAACCGCGTTCTTGTTAAGACGGCTGACGGTAGCACAGGCGAAAATGCACCCGAAGGATACAAATATGTAACCGTGGAGCTCGGTATGTCCGATGAGGATTATGTTGAGATCAGATCCGGACTTTCTGAAGGCGATACTGTATCCTATGTTTCCAAAACCATCACCACCACAAGCGGCGGCATGCAGCAAGGCGGCATGCAATTCGGCGGCATGCAGCAGGGCGGCATGCAGCAGGGCGGCATGCAGCAGGGCGGCAGATCGCAGGGTGGCGGTATGCAGCAAGGCGGCGGCAGATCGCAGGGCGGCGGTGGAATGCCGGGAGGCGGATTCTAATGAAAACGCCGCTTGTTGAATTCCGCTCCGTATGCAAAACCTATTATATGGGTGATGATATAGTGCGCGCGGCGGATATGATTTCTTTTTCGATATATGAGAATGAGTTTGTAGCGATCGTCGGAAAATCCGGATCCGGAAAATCGACTTGTATGAACATAATCGGCTGTCTGGATGTCCCGACTTCGGGAACCTATATGCTTGACGGTCGCGATGTCGGGCAGATGGATAAGAATGAACTTGCGGAGATCCGAAATGAGAAGCTTGGTTTTATATTTCAGCAATATAATCTGCTTCCCAAACTCAATCTTCTGGAAAACGTAGAAGTTCCGCTGATGTATGCGGGAAAATCAAAGAGTGAACGGCGTCAAATCGCAAAAAGGATGCTGGAAGCGGTTGGACTCGGAGATAAATTGCGTAATAAACCCAATCAGCTTTCCGGAGGTCAGCAGCAGCGAGTTTCGATTGCAAGAGCATTATCAAACAGTCCTTCGGTGATTCTCGCCGATGAACCGACGGGCGCTTTGGATTCGCGTACGAGCCGCGAGGTGCTTGGTCTTTTGCAGAACTTGCATGCACAGGGCAATACGGTAGTTTTGATTACGCACGATGAGTCGATTGCTTCAACAGCAGACCGAATTATACGACTGGCTGACGGTCAAGTAATTTATGACGGTCCCACCGCGGATGCTTTCCCGAGTGTGTACGGAGGGGGGGAGAACGCATGAGAATTACAGAAAGTTTTTCACTTGCCGTTTCCAATATCCGCGGTAGCAAAATGCGATCGTTTTTGACCATGTTAGGTATCATCATCGGTATTGCTGCCGTGATGGTTATCGTGGGGCTCGGCGATGGTATGGCGGATTATATCACCTCCTCTTTTCAAAGCGCCGGTACAAATGCCATGACGGTTTCTCTGACCGGTTCCGGATCCTCAAGTACGGTTTCCGATGAAGACATGTATAGAATCGTGGCGGAGAATTCGGGAGTGTTTGCGCATATTTCTCCCACGGTAAGTATGAGCGGTTCTGTCAAGATTGGCAGCGATACTCTGCGATACACATCTGCCTCCGGTATAGGCGAAGAATATTTTGATATTTACGGCTACGAGGTCGTTCAAGGTCGCAGTTTCCGATATATGGACATGGAAACGCGCACAAGAGTATGTATCGTCGGATGCTATGTGGATCAAGTGCTGTTTGATGGTCAGGCGTTGGGTGAGACGTTGCGCATTGGCGGCGAGGTTTTTACCATCGTAGGCGTTCTAAAGCAAATTGATGAGGAAATGGATGAAGGCGGAAGCGATGATGTGGTCTATGTTCCGTATTCTACCGCCGCAAGGCTCTCCTATTCGGGAACCGTTTCCAGCTATGTTGTGACGGTTACATCGGATGATCTTGTCGATATAGGGCAGGATGTTATTGAAAACGAATTGTATACTTTACTCAGAAGTTCTGATGCGTATACGGTTGTCACGATGTCGGCAATGTTGGATATGATGACCGAAATGGTTGATTTGGTCGTTCTGGTGCTTACGGTCATTGCGGGCATATCCCTTGTGGTTGGCGGAATCGGTATTATGAATATTATGTTGGTTTCCGTTTCGGAGCGTACCAGAGAGATCGGTATACGCAAGGCTCTTGGAGCAAAGGAACGGTTTATTCTGACACAGTTTGTAATTGAAGCGGCTGTCACCAGTGCTATAGGCGGTATCATCGGTATTATCTGCGGCTATGGACTTTCTTCGGTTGCTTCCGGCGTTGTGAGCAATATGCTCGGTGAGACGCTTACTGTGTCGCCATCGATCACATCTGTCGGGGTGGCGTTTGGCGCATCCGCGCTGATTGGTATTATATTTGGCTTTTTACCGGCGCGGAAAGCGGCACTGCTGAATCCGATCGATGCGTTGCGGTATGATTAAAACTCGTTGCAATGAAAAGGAGTATACCATGAAAGAGAAATTATTATTGGTTATTTTATGCATTGGCGTGCTGGGAAGCATGCTGTGTATGGGTGCAGCTGCATTTGATGATATTTACGATGAAACAACGGAGCAGGCTGTAGCAACCTTGGAAAGCATGGGAATTGTTTCGGGGACCGGCACTACGACCTATAGTCCTTCTCTTATATTGACGCGTGCACAAGTATGTACAATGATCATTCGCGTCATGGGACTTGAGTCTTCCGCATACAGTTATATTAATCAAAATCTGTTTCGTGATGTGCAGGGAGCCATGTGGCATGCAGGATATGTAAATCTTGCGTATCAGCAGGGAATTATCAATGGGTACGGCAATGGTAGTTTCGGACCCGATGATGATATTACATACGGGCAGTTTTTGACCATGCTGCTCCGGCTCTTGGGGTACACCGATCAAGAGATCGGAAGGATCTGGCCGTCGGATTATGTCACGTTTGCCGAAAAGCTTGGTATAGACGAGAATGTCAGCCTGTCGGCAAACGACCCGGTGACGCGCGGTGAGGCGGCGGTGATCCTGTATAACGCGCTTACTGTAAAAGGAAAAGGTGCAAATTCCGAATACTATCGTACCATGGGCGGGTATGCTTCCTCGGTTACTGCAATAGTTTTAAATAACAATGTTTCCGGTCTTTCCGCCGGCACTTTGCAGGTGTGTTCTATAGAAAACTCCGGCGCGACCATACGGTACTACTATCAAGAGAATTCGGTTCCCGATACCTTTATCGGAAGCTATGGATTACTTTTGCTGAACGAAAATAATGAAGCAATCGGATTTATTTCGGACGGAAACAGCTATAAGGATATTGTTGTGGCTTCTGCAAAAGGTTCGGGAATTACAGACGCTACCGGAAATACCTATAGAATCAGCGCAAACACAAGTGTAATTTGTAACGGAAGTATTTATCCGTACGGCACGACCGGTCATGTCAAAGTGAACACATATATTGGGCAATCTGCGCGTTTTTACTATGATGCGGACGGTAGCATTGCGTATATCGTTCTTGCTTTGGGGACCGATGCGTCTACAACTGTGGTGGCGGTTGCATCTTCGGATGCACCCGCTTCCGATTTTTTCGAGCAGTTATCGCCGGATACGGAGGTTTCCTTTATCTTTAAAAACGGCGGTCTGGCAGATGCCGCCGCTCTTGCTATGTATGATGTAGCGTATTATGATCAGATGACAAACACTTTGCGTGTATCTGACTACAAGGTGACGGGGTATATCGAATCCGCGTCGCCTTCGGTAAACGCTGCCAAAACTATTACGATCTCCGGCGGCGAGATCGGTGTTCTGCAATGCGCGTGGGATACGCTCGGGGAATTCAAACTCGGGGATTATGTTACATTGCTTCTGACAGATACCGGTATGGTTGCGGCGGCATTTTCGCCGGAGGTGGTTTCTCAGGATATGTACGGAATACTGTCAAAAGACGGATCATCGGTGACACTTTGCGGCAGCGGAGTGGTGCTTAAGACCGGCTATATTTCCAACAGCCTCGGATTGACCGGTTCTCTTGTGAAGGTAAATACTGAGGATGCAGACGGAACGACTTGCTCAGGCGTTATAAAAACGGTGGACACGAGCGATATATTGCTTTTGAATGACAAGACGCTCGGTGGGGTTTCGCTTGCGCCCGGCTGTGCAATTTATGAATGGAGCGGAAACGGAGCTGTTTATAGCCTTGCGGGAGAAAGTGGAAAAAGCTCAACGGATTTATCTGAAATCGGTTGGACCGATCGCTTGGATTCCTCGTATGTTTCCTTCTATCATCAGAATAGCGTCGGTTTGGTTGATATTCTTCTTCTTGCAAATGTAACCGGCAATTATTATGAGTTCGGTGAAGTTACCGTTTATACCGGCACGGAAGGAGTTTCTATAAGCCAAGGCGGTTCTGTTTATGTTAATGGCGCGATATTGACTAATGACAATTATCCAAGCGGAAGTCAGAAGTATGTTTACTCAACAAGCATCGGCGGCTATATCGGAATTGCATTGGCAAGATACAATCAATCGTATTCCAAGGTCGCATCTGTTTCCCGGACTACATTGGCAAAGAATACGGATGCATCTGATTTTTATCTCAGCGATGAGGATACATGGTATGTTCGTGTGGAGGATTGTGTAATTCCGGTAAATGAAAATGTTAAAGTTTATGTTGAATCGACTGAAAAATGGTTCAGCGGAGAAGAAGGTTTGCTTATCGCTTTAACATCGGAATTGGAAATAGAAACTTATTATGATCGCACGCTTACGACCGGTGCGCAAGTACGGGTCATAGTTGTGAAAAAGAAATAAGCATAAAGAAAAGCTCCTATGGCGATTTGGACCGTCCATAGGAGTTTTTTGTTTTAGTCTAATTCTTTCTTGCCGGTATACAGCTCGTAGTACCTACCCTGTTGTGCGAGTAGCTCGTCGTGCGTACCGCGCTCGATGATCTTGCCCTTTTCTAAAACCATGATCGCATTGGCGTTGCGAACGGTGGAAAGGCGGTGCGCGATCACAAAGGTCGTGCGATTTTGCATCAGGCGGTCCATGCCATGCTCGATGTGGCGTTCGGTACGGGTATCGACCGAGCTCGTTGCCTCATCCAGAATGAGGATGGGCGCCTTGGAGATCGCGGCGCGTGCAATGTTGAGCAACTGGCGCTGTCCCTGCGAGAGATTTGCGCCGTCCCCTGTGATCACGGTATCATAGCCGTGCTCCAGACGCATGATAAAGCTGTGCGCGCTTGCGGTCTTCGCCGCCGCTATGACCTCCTCATCGGTTGCATCCGGACGACCGTAACGGATGTTTTCCATGACCGTGCCGGTGAACAGGTGGGTATCCTGCAAAACCATAGCA
>CAYQBT010000047.1:1161-8759 GCA_964415775.1 uncultured Lachnospiraceae bacterium | reverse complement strand
ACGGCTACTATAATCAGATACCGGGGCGGGAGGATTCGATCGCAGATCTCGGCTTCAACTTCCGCGTGGTCGATTTTGACACCGAGTATTATGATACGGCGCAAACCGAGGTCAGGCACTATCAGGCAACGCTCGGATTTTTGGAAGCAGGCGAGGAAGTAACAAGGGAACTGACCGTAAATCATCCGCTGTACTACGGCGGCTGGAAGATCTATCTCATGGCGGTCACTGCCGATCCCGTGTATGGCTATGAAAGGGTGCAACTTCTGTTCAAACGCGATCCGGGCGAGATCTTGTCTACGACCGGTATTCTTTTAACGGTCTTCGGCACCTTTTCGATGTGCTTTATCCGCCCGCGCAGTCTGCCTGCAAACAGAAAAAAGAGCAGGGAGGATGCACAATGAGCGGAACTGTACTTAGAATCGTATGTCTTGCGGCGGCTGTGCTGTATTATGCGGCGTTCGCCTCGTCTTTTCTGAAAAAGCCTGCCGCGACAAGAATTGCACACCTCCTCTGGATCTTAGGTACCGCGTTGAACTGTGTGATCGTGGCGAACAACTGGATCGTAAACGGATATGTGCCCTTTGTCAGCATGTATCAGGTGCTCACCTTTCTTGGTGTGACCTTCAGTTTTGTGTATACATATATTCGCTATATGTGCGGCGGCGCGTTTATGAAGCGGTATTTCATGATTGCGCAAGCGGTGATCCTGACCGGCGTGTTCTTTATGGATCAGAATTCCGTCTGGCATTTTCCGCCTGCGTTGCAGTCCGCATATTTTATCCCGCATGTGTTGTCCTATATGATCGCGTATTCGCTCACGGCGGTGGCGGCGATCCTTTGCGTGCTGTCCTTTGCACAAAAAGGTGAGAAGCGAAAACTTTACAGAGAGGGCGTGTACTCCCTGGTGCGCACCGGCTTCCCGTTTTCGGTGCTTGGCACCTTGCTCGGTGCGCTTTGGGCAAATGCCTGCTGGGGCAGGTACTGGTCCTGGGATCTGAAAGAGGACTGGGCGCTTGTAACCGTCTTGGCGCTGGCGCTCTACCTGCATTTCCGCCGGCATAAGGCATTGCAAAAATATGCAGAGTGGTTTGTGATCCTTGCACTTGTGTTTGAGATCATCACGCTGTTTTTCGTGGGCATGTTCGGCGGCGACTCGGTGCATGCCTACAGTTGATGTATTAGAAAAGGAGAACTGCACAGTGGCAGAGAAGAATTGGAAAATTAAACTTTGCGCGTTTGCGATCATCGTGACAACATTGCTTTCGGTTGCCGTGATCTCGTCCTGCAGAGAGGATCGCCCTGCGGTCACTACGGCGACGACTTCCTCCGTGCAGACGACTGCACCCGCAGAGACAGTCACAAGCGGTTTTTCGACTACCGATACTTCTGTCGGGACGGGCGTTTCTGCAAAGCCGGATGCGCCGATCACGACCGCAGAAGTAACGACCGCGGCAGAAAGCGTCCTTACGACCGATCCCGCAAAGAAGAATACATATAAACGCACCGATACAGCGGGCACACAGGTGAAAGCAACCGCATCCAAGGGCGTGTCGGGCGATATGTCTGCATACACCTCCCCCGGCGGCGTTACGGTGCTTGGCGACAGCCTGTATGTCGCGGATGAGACCGGAAAGCATGTGTATAAGCTTACGCTGAGCGGTGTACTGCAAAAGACCTATACGACCGATCGACCGGTCAACGCGGTGGTGACCGATGGCACCGACATCTATGCGCTGGAGGGCGGATTGGACGGAAAAGTGATCAAACTGTCTGCGAGCCTTGCGGAGCTCGGCTCGGTCTCTGTCGGACATACACCAAGCGATATGGCGATCCTCGGCACAAAGGGGTATGCCGTGAACCGCTTTTCAAATACCGTATCGGTCATCGACCTTGCAAAGATGCAGGTGCTTTCGACTGTGGCGGTAGACGGCAGAGAACCGATCGCCGCGGTCACGGTTGGCAAGGAGATCTATATCGCCTGCCATCTCCCCGATGAATCCATGCGCGAGAGCGTAGTCAGCGCCAATGTGGTCATCCTTTCGGGCGAGAGCGATTCGGTGACAAAGACGATTCCGCTGGTCAACGGTGCATCGGGCGTGAAGGATATTTGTGTCTCGCCGGATGGCAGTACCGTGTATATTTCGCACATTATCGGTCGCTATGCGTATCCCACGACACAGCTTGACCGCGGTTGGATCAATACCAACGGCTTTTCGATCCTCGATACAAAGACAAAGCAAGTGACCTGCACTTGTCTGCTCGACGAGGTGGACGAGGGCGCGGCAAATCCGTGGGGCATTGTCGTTTCTGCGGACGGAAAATACCTTTGCGTTGCGCTTTCGGGACTCAATGAAGTGATGGTGGTGGATATCGCCGCCATGCAGCGTAAGATCGACAAGGTGCGCAGCGGCGCGAAGGACCGTGCAGTGGAGACACTGGATGATATTGTCAACTTTTTGCCGTTTCTTGACGGTTGCCGTGAGCGCGTGAGCGTCGGTATCGGCGTGCGCAGTATTGCAGAGAAGAACGGCGTGCTCTACTGCGGATTGTATTTTGACGGTGCAGTCGATGCGGTGAAACTTTCCGACCGTTCGGTCAAGCGTCTGCAGTTTGCGAAACAGCCTGCGGCAAGCGAAGTCAGACAGGGGCAGATCCTCTGGAGCGATGCAAACAACTGCTACCAGAAGTGGCAGTCCTGCAATTCCTGCCATCCCGACGCGGTCGCGGACGGCTTCAACTGGGATAACCTCAACGACGGGCTTGGCAACGGCAAGTCGGCAAAGTCGATGCTGTATGCCCACCGCACGCCACCTGTGATGGTGACGGGCATTCGCTCGAGCGCGGAGGTCGCGGTTGCCGCGGGTATGAAGTTTATTCAGTTCAATACCCTGAGCGCTACACAGCTTTCGTATATTGATACATATCTGAAGAGTCTCCTGCCGCTCGAGTCGCCCGCCCTCAAGACCGGCGGTGTGCTGACCGAGTCCGCTTCGGCAGGTGAGGCACTTTTTGAAAAGAACTGCGCATCCTGCCATCCCGCGCCGCTGTACACCGACCTGAAAGAGCATAACGTAGGCAGTGCAACGCTTGCGCGCGAGGACGGGTCCTATGATACGCCGACGCTGGTTGAGGTATGGCGCACCGCGCCGTATATGCATGACGGCTCGCTGCAAACGGTTGAGGAGGTCGTGCGGTTCTTTGCAAAGGATCTTAGTGATACAGAAGTAAAACAGCTTGCCGATTATGTCCGCTCGATCGGTGCCGTCGGGGAGACCTACGGTGTCGAGCAGGTCGCAGGTACAAAGAAAGACGGTAGCGAAGCGTATAACATCTATGAAGACGCCATGCAGATTGAGACGGTGACCGTGCGCCGACAGAGCACAGACGCGGTCGCATCGGTCGTTGTCGCATTCAATGTCTATGACAAAAACGGTACGCAGGTCTATTACAGCGACACGGTCGTTTCCGGTCTCGGAGAGAACGCCGTTGCGGTGATCACCCTACAGGAAAAGGTTATACTGCCCGCGGGCGGTTCGTATACGGTGGCATTGTACGATGCCGACAGCGGTGCACCGGTTGCATCCGTACTGCGCATAGGATGAGAGGAGGGGAAACATGAAGAAAAAAATACTGATTTTTATACTTTGCGTGTTTCTTTCCCTGAGCATTGTGTCGGTGATCGGCTATACCGCACCGGACGCACTTGCCGCATCGGGGGAGACCGTCACCTATCTTGACGGTTCCGATCTGCTCTATGATCTGATGGAGACCTCCACCACCTTTGTCGTGGTGCACCACAAGGCGCTCGGCGGCTCGCACTATGCGTATACCGAGGGACTCTTTGAGGAGTCCACGGGAGAAGCGGCAACGGCGGTCGGCACCGAATCTAACTTTACCGCGGGATCAAAGCTCGTGCTTCTTACGCTTGCCGCAGAGGGGGACAAGGTCAAGAAGACCGAGAAGGTGTTGCTCGATTCGCCGTCGGGATGCATCCGTGATCCCGATGTGGCCGCAGACGGCACCAAGGTGATTTTCTCTTGGAAGCAGGCGAAAAACGACGATTTTCACATCTATGAAATGTCGCTGACGGACGGAAAGTACAAGCCAAGGCAGCTTACCTTCGGTTCGGGTGTGGCAGACATCGAATGTATGTATCTACCGACCGGAGAGATCCTGTTCGCTTCGACAAGAGCGATCCAGACGGTAGACTGCTGGATCACGCCCGTTTCCAATTTCTATAAAATGTCGGCAGACGGCACGAGAATTCTCCGTCTCGGATACGATCAGGTACATACGACATACCCCACGCTGACCGAGGACGGACGCGTGATCTATACCCGTTGGGACTACAATGACCGCACGCAGATGTTCATTCAGGGTCTGTTCCAGATGAATCCCGACGGTACGAATCAGACCGAGCTGTACGGCAATAACTCCAGCTTCCCGACCACGCTCGTGCATACAAGACAGGTAAACGGCGAAAATTCGCTGTACGTATCGATTGCTACCGGTCACCACACCTATCAGGCGGGCAAGCTCTGCTTCATCGATGTGTCGGTCGGCAGAGACGGCAAGGATGCGGTCACGTTCCCGTTCCCCGACAGCGGCACGGTTAAGCAGGACGATATTGACGCCTATGGACAGAGCGGTGCGCTCTATCAGTATCCGTATGCGCTGAACGCCGAGCAGCTTCTGGTTTCCTACAGTGCGGGAGGCTGGGGCGAAAATAAGCGGGCAACCCCGTTCGGCATCTATCTGATGGATGTTAAGACAAAGCAAAAACTTGAGCTTGTCAAGGGAACCGAGGAATACCCCGCGGCACAGATTCTGCCTGTAAAGACAAGAGACGTATTTGTCCGTCCGAGCATGGTAGATTACTCGAAGACTACGGGCACTTACTATATCGGTGACGTCTATACCGGCGAGGCGATGGAGGGCGTGGAGCGGGGCAGCGTCAAGCAGATCCGCGTGGTCGCGCTTGAATACCGCGCCTATTCGATCGGCAAGACGCGCAATACCGGCTCAACCTCAATCAACAAAGCATCCAATTATACCCCGATCGCCACGGGTAACGGCGCGTGGGATGTAAAAGCGGTGCTCGGCGTTGCCACCGTCTATGCAGACGGTTCGGCGATGTTCTCTGTGCCGAGCGAAACGCCTGTGTATTTCCAACTGCTCGACAAGGACGGAAATGTCATCCAGACGATGCGTTCCTGGTCAACGCTGATGCCAAACGAGATCTACTCCTGCGTTGGCTGTCACGAGGATAACAACACCGTTCCGCCTGCGTCTGCAACCGTTACGCTGGCGGCGAAAGCCGGCGTGGAGACGCTGAAGCCGGACGTATGGCAGACCGAGGCAGGATACGATCCCTATACGACGAAGGAGGGCTTCTCCTACCTTGAAGAGGTACAGCCGATCCTCGATGCCAACTGCATTTCCTGCCACGACAACCGCGACCTTGCTTATATGCAGATCCGCGCCTCCTCCATGGCGGAGAGTGGCGTGGCTACCAACTTCTCGGGCACGGAGCAGGAGATCTTCGGTCTTGAATCCGAGTGGAAGTATAAGACCTCGACCGAAAACAATGCTGAAAAAGGCTGGAACAATGTCGGCTTTGACGATTCTTCTTGGAAGAGCGGCAAGGCGGGCTTTGGCGACCGTGCATCCTCGGGTGCAAAGGTCGGTACGAAGTGGTCCGGCAACAACAAATGGATCTTTCTCCGCAAGACCTTTACGGTAGAGGATGCCTCGAAATATCAGAACGTGGCGATCCGCCTGCAAACCTGGTATGACGATACGCCCATCTATTACCTGAACGGTATACCGATCTATGCGGACGGCAACAACTGGACAGACGGTTATGTTACGCTGGATATAGGCACAAACTTCTCAAAATACCTGCGGGACGGAGAGAATGTGCTTGCCATCAGCATCAACCAGCACACCGGCGGTCGCTTTGTTGACGCTTCGCTGTCCTTCGTATTTTTCAAAAGTGAAAACGCGGCACATCCGATCTCGTTTGAGAATGTCAACATCGGATCGGGTACAATGTCAAAGTATTATCCGCTTTCCTATCTGGTGCTTACCGGCTCCTTGCCGTTTAACAACGACCAGTGGAGAGGAACCGCAGATAATAAGTATCTGAAATGGAACACCTCGATGAGCGGTGCCGATATGATTCCCGCAAACACCTACGGTGCGGTCGCTTCACCGCTGATGCAGATGCTTCGCGCGGGACATCAGGGGGTAAAGCTTACCGATACCGAACTTCGCACGATTGCCGCGTGGATCGACCTCTGCGTACCCTGCTATGGAGAATACGATACGAACAACCACTGGGATGTTGCTGAAATGCGCGAAGCCGAAGAGGAGCAGAACAAGCGCGATTACTACGACATGCAAAATGACTATACCCGCATGGAGATCGCAGGTACACTGCCGAGCGGAATGTTGCAGATGACCTATAAGAGCGGAACGGTTACCTATACCGGAGAGGGAAAGGGGATCGTCAATCTCTATGTCCCGCAGAAGATCAAATATAATGATCTGGTTACGGTGACGCTGCCCGCGGGGGTAAAGTATATCGGATTCACCCTTTCGCCGAAGATGGGCGAGTCGATCGTCTATTGTCCGAACGGCACGTTTACCTATCAGGTGCCGAACCTCACCACGATGGTTTCGACGATCAGCAAGTCGTATGCCAATACGACCAATTATGTGACCGCGCGCATCCTCACTGAGGCAGAGCTTTCCGAAGAGCGCAATCTCGCCGAGAATGCGTATGACTACACAAGCAATGAAAAGGTGAAGTCGAGCATCACGGGGCAGTATCCGCATGTTACCGCCTCTATGGAAATGGGGAATTCGATCACTTCGCAGGTTCCGTATCTCGCCCGCAATGCGATCGACGGATTCTGCAACAATCAGGGAAGCGGTATGTATCCGCTGCAGTCCTGGCAGTCTGCGAATGCAAGTGGCGCATGGTTCGAGATCGACTTTGGCAGAGCGGTGCAGGCAAAGGAGCTTGGCATCGTCTTCCGCCATGCGGCAGGGGATACGTGGGCTCCGCGGATGACGGTCACGGTTACGTATGCGGACGGCTCCTCTGAGGACCGTGTGCTCTCCGCCGAGGAGATCTACACCGAGCAGATCTTGCCGCTTGGACTCACGCGTCCGATCGTGAAACTGAAGCTACACCAGTTTATTCTCGGCACTACAGGCAATGTTTTTGCCCTCACTGAGGTCAAGGTGTACGGAACAGAATAACAATAAAAAATCGTGTGTCCCTTGAAAGGACATACGATTTTTTATTGTTCCATATTATTCTTTAACATAATGCGGATGATCTCGCGGTCGGTTTCTGCCATGCCGTTCTGGGCAAACTGTCCGACATTGCTTGCCACGATGCCGTCAGCGCGATTGCAATCGGTTCGGTACAGCCCATTGCGGGGACAAGCTCCTTTTGCAGGATCTGCAGATATGTCTGATACATCTGTTTGTTCATCAAAGTCTTCCTCATTTATCGGTATATACACATTGTAGCACAGCTTTAACAATTTCTCAACAATTTTCAATTGTTTTCGAAGCATGGA
>CAYQBT010000047.1:0-1151 GCA_964415775.1 uncultured Lachnospiraceae bacterium | reverse complement strand
TACTGCAAAAAAAGCGAATAAAAGTTTTATTTTTTTATGGAAAAACGTGCGTATTTATGCTATAATAAACTACTACTTTTTTATAAAAAGGATTTTACAATGGAAAATACAACAATCAAACTTGTCACCGATTCTTCTGCGGATATTCGTCAGATAGAAGGTGTTGCTTTTGCATCGGCACCGCTTAAGATCCTCACAATGGAGAAAGAATATGCGGACGATGAAGCGCTGGATGTTCTGGCAATGGTCACGGATCTGCAGCACTATCATGGAAAATCGTCTACCTCCTGCCCGAATCCAGAGGAGTATTTAAGCGCCTTCGGGGATGCACAGTATGTGTTTTGCGTGACGATCACCGCCACGCTTTCCGGCAGCTACAATGCCGCGATGCTGGCAAAAAAGCGCTATGAGGAACTGTATCCCGATCGTCGCGTCTTTGTGCTGAATTCGCTTTCTACCGGACCGGAGATGGCGTTGCTCCTGGAGAAACTGCGGGATCTCATCAAAGCTGGGAAGGATTTTGAAGAGGTCTGCACCGAGATCACGGCATACAGCCGGAAGACGGGATTGCTCTTTATGCTTGAATCGCTCAAAAATCTTGCCAACAACGGACGTGTGAGCCCGATCGTTGCCAAGACGGCAGGTCTGCTCGGTATTCGCCTTGTGGGTAAGGCAAGCGACAAGGGCGATCTTGAACCTTTGGATAAATGCAGAGGAGAGAAGCGCGCGATCGAAGTGATCCTGCAGCGGATGCAGTCGCTTGGCTATGCCGGCGGCAAGGTGCGCATCGCACATTGCTTTAACGAAAACGCGGCAAAGTCGCTAAGCGATCTGTTGAAAAAGGAATTTGCAGATGTGAATGTAGAGATATACCCATGCGGCGGCCTATGTAGCTTTTATGCAGAAAAAGGCGGCATACTGGTCGGCTTTGAGAAGGCAGAAAGAAAGACAGAAGACCATGAAAATATTGATCACAACCGATCTTTTTACCACGGCAACAAACGGTGTTGTTACCTCCGTTCGTAACCTCTGGGATGAGCTGAAGCGTAAAGGGCACGATGTGCGCATCCTGACGCTTTCGGACGATATCCACAGCCACAAAGAGGGCGACGTGTATTATATCCGCTCTATGCCATTCGAGATATATCCCG
>CAYQBT010000046.1:0-8853 GCA_964415775.1 uncultured Lachnospiraceae bacterium | reverse complement strand
GCTGCGGTCTCGGCTTCCTGCTTGCCATGGTTCTGTTTGCCGGTGTTCGCTCCAGACTCGATGAGAGCGAGGTTCCCGAGTGCTTCAAAGGTCTGCCGGTAACGCTGATCGCGGCATCCTTCGTTTCGCTTGCTTTCTTCGGCTTTGCGGGCGTGGTAGATAATCTGTTTGCGTAAAGGAGGAACCGGAAAATGATGAGTATTTTAACGGCTCTTCTGGTCGTCGGCGCTGTCGGACTCATTGCGGCAGTTCTGCTGACTCTCGCGGCGCATTTTATGCACGTGGAAGAGGACGAGAAGGCAATACAGATCCGCGAATGCCTGCCGGGTGCCAACTGCGGTGCCTGCGGTTATGCAGGATGTGATTCCTACGCCAAGGCGCTTGCTGATGGCGAGGCAAAGCCGAATCTCTGTATCCCCGGTGCGGATGAAACGGCTGCAAAGCTGTCCGAGGTTCTGGGTGTCAAGATCGAGGTAGGCGAAAAACGTGTTGCATTTGTGCATTGTAACGGCAATTGCGAGGCAACCTATACAAAGATGATCTACGAGGGAGATCCCTCCTGCAAAGCGGCGTCTATGCTGTACGGCGGTCCCAATTCCTGCAGCTACGGCTGTATCGGTTGCGGCGACTGCGCCGCTGCTTGTCCCATGCATGCGATCTGCCTGCGAGACGGCATTGCCCATGTGGACAGCCGCGTTTGTATCGGCTGCGGCGTCTGCGTGGATGACTGCCCCAAGGGAATCATTACGCTTGTGCCCAAGAGTAGCAAGACCGTTGTTATGTGTAACAACAATGAAAAGGGCGCACTTGCACGCAAGAATTGCACTAACGCCTGCATCGGCTGCAAGAAGTGCGAGTTGAATTGCCCTGAAAAGGCGATCAAGATCGTGAACAATCTTGCGACTATTAACTATGCTGCCTGCACCGGTTGCGGTGTTTGCGTAGAGCTTTGCCCCACGCATTGTCTGAAGTCTACTGATTTTTCTGCATAAGGTTTTTAAATATGCACGATCGTAAAAGAACTCGAAATGACATTATCCTTGCAACCGCCGTGATCCTCACGGCGGTTGTTGCCATGCTGCTTTGGCAGTTTTTGCGCACGGACGGTTCGTATGCGGTCGTCCTCACAGACGGCGTCGAGACGGCACGCTATGCGCTCGATACCGATACCGAGGTGGTGCTCCGCACGGGGGACGGGGATGTCAATACGCTCGTGATCTCCGAGGGTAAAGCGTTTGTACGCGATGCAAACTGTCCGGACGGAATCTGCGTAGGACATCGGCCGATTTCCAAGACGGGAGAAACGATCGTTTGTCTGCCGCACAAGCTGGTAATCAAGATTATAGCGCCCGTAGAAGCAGGCGGCGTGGATATGGCGGCATAAGATGAAGAACAGAAACGTAAAAAAGCTTACATTTTTAGCGCTTGCGGCATCGGTTGCGCTCATCCTCTCCTATGTGGAGGCACTTTTACCGCCGCTGTTTGCAGCGGTGCCAGGCATCAAGGCGGGACTGCCCAATATCGTGATTATTTTTCTCTTGTACCGCTTCGGTCTTAAGGACGCGGCGACGGTTTCGCTTGTGCGTATGCTGTTGGTCACGCTGCTGTTCGGTAACCCCATGATGCTACTGTACAGCCTCGCGGGCGCATTTTTAAGCCTTTCGCTGATGACGCTTTGCAAAAAGGCGGATTTTTTATCTCCGGTGGGCGTGAGTATCGTTGGCGGTGTTGCGCACAATCTCGGGCAGATCCTTGTGGCGATCTGCGTTTTAGAGACTGCCGAAATCGGGTATTATATGATCGTTCTGGCAATAAGCGGTAGCCTCGCGGGCATTCTGATCGGGCTCGCCGGGGCCGCACTGCTGAAAGCATTGAAAAATGTACGTATTTAGAGATGTTTTTTGAAAAAACTGTTGACATAGTATCGTTTTTATGTAATAATTTTTGGTGAAATATCAACAATTCCAAAAAGGAGAGTATTCCCTATGAAAAGAGTTTGTACATTGGTTCTGGCTGCACTGATGCTCCTGTCGGCAGTTTCGCTTGCTGGCTGTGGCAAGGCAGAAGAACTCAAGTTCGGTATGGGCGTATATGCGTATATCGAAAAGGCAACCGATGCTGACGGTGACACCAACGGCAAAGGAGAAGTTATTGCAACTGCAGCAGCAGTGCTTGTAGATGCAAACGGTAAGATCGTAAAGTGCGAGATCGACACTGCGGACAACACGGTTGAGTACACCTCTGCCGGTGAGGCTGTTGCGGCAGGCGAGTTCCTCACTAAGTACGAAAAGGGCGATGCGTACGGCATGAAAGCGTATGCAGGCGCTGCAAAGGAATGGTTCGAGCAGGTAGACGCTTTCGAGGCACTCACCGTTGGTAAGACCATCGACGAGGTCAAGGCTCTGATGGTAGACGGTGACAAGGGAAATGATGCTGTGATCAGCGCAGGCTGCACCATCACCATTTCGGATTTCGTATATGCTGTAGAAAAGGCTGTAAAGAACGTTGAGGCATCGACTGCAACTGCTGACGATACCCTCAAGATCGGCGCAGTTACCACCCAGTCCACCAAGAACGCAACCGAAGAGGCTAACGGCGAGAACGAGGTTGCAACGACCTTCGTTGCAGCGGCTGTCAACAAGGACGGCAAGGTTACCGCACAGGCTACCGATGTTGTAGATATTACCTTTACCTTTGATACCAAGGGCGTTGCTACCGTGGATATCGCTGCGGCTGTTGTCACCAAGGAAGAACTGGGCACAAACTATAACATGGCTGCATACGGCTATGATCTCAACGGAGACGGCGTTGTAAAAGAGTGGTTTGAGCAGGCAGATGCTTTCAATGCAGCATGTGTCGGCAAGACCGCAACTGAGATCGCGGCGCTGGCTGTAGATACCGGTTACGGTGCCGAAGCACTCCAGACCGCAGGTTGCACCATCCATGTCAGCGACATGGTAAAGGCTGCTGTCAAGGCAGCAAACTAAAAAATAGCAAACCGAAAAGGGATGTCGATGGCATCCCTTTTTCTATAAAATCGAAGAAAGGCGAAAACAGGATGCGAACGATGCGTTTGGCGGCACTTTTGACCGCGCTCGCGCTTCTGCTCGGCGGCATGACGGCATGCGGGCAGCGTAAAACAAAATACACGGCATACTACTTTGATTATTTTGACACGGTGACTGCCGTGGTCGGATATGCCGATTCCAAGGAGGTGTTTGATCTTGTTTGCGGCGAGATCACTGCAGAGCTGCAGGAATACCACCGTCTGTATACGATCTATAACCGCTATGAGGGACTGAACAATCTGTATACGGTCAATGCGGTCGTGAACGGAGCGCACGAGACGGTTGAAGTGGACCAAAAGATCATGGATCTGCTGCTCTATTGCAGAGAAGCCTATCAAAAGACCGGTGGCAAAACCAACATCGCCATGGGCAGCGTTCTCTCGATCTGGCATGGATACCGTGAGGATGGGCTAAACGATCCCGCAAATGCAAAGCTTCCGCCTATGGATGCACTGCGCGAAGCGGCAAAGCATACCGACATCGGGCGGATGATCCTCGACACCGAGAACAATACCGTCTTCCTCGCCGATCCGAAGATGCGGCTGGATGTCGGTGCCGTTGCAAAGGGATATGCCGTAGAAAAGGTGGCACAGAAGCTGGAAGCCGAGGGCATCACGGGATATATCCTGAACGTTGGCGGCAATGTGCGCACGATCGGCGGACAGCCAAGCGGTGAGAAGTGGACGGCGGGTATTGAGAATCCCGATACCGAAAACACCGAGCAGCCGTATATTGCCTATCTTTATCTCGCAGGGGAGGCACTTGTGACCAGCGGCTCCTATCAGCGGTACTATACCGTGGACGGCAAGAACTATCATCATATCATCGATCCCGAAACGCTGATGCCGGGGGAGAAATATCGGTCGGTGTCGGTGCTGTGCAAGGACAGCGCCATCGGCGATGCCTTTTCGACCGCGTTGTTTTTGATGGATATTGAGGACGGTATGGCACTTGTGGAGTTCACCCCCGATCTGGAGGCGCTATGGGTATTGCCGAGCGGCGAGATCCGATATTCCTCCGGATTCAAAAACTATACCGCAAGTAAATAATAAAAAACTCTGCGAAAAATGTACCAAGTCCCCGTTAACTGCACAGAAACCAATTTAAGGAGTACAATATGAGATTACTTTTTAAGCAACGTTTCTTTTCGTGGTTCGACAGCTATGACATCTATAACGAAGCCGGCGAAACGGTGTTTACCGTTAAGGGACAGCTTTCGTGGGGACACTGCCTGAAGATCTATGACGCCGCAGGCAGAGAGGTTGGCACGGTACAGGAGCGCGTTTTCACCTTTTTGCCGAAATTTGAGATGTATATTGGTGACAGCTATGTCGGCTGTATTCGCAAGGAGTTTTCCTTCTTCAAGCCGCGGTTCCATATCGACTATAACGGCTGGCAGGTCGAAGGCGATTTCTTTGAATGGGATTACAGCATCCTCGGCGGCGCGGGACAATCGGTGGCGACGGTGTCCAAGCAACTTTTGCAATGGACGGATACTTATGTGATCGATGTGTTTGACGCGCAGGATGCACTCTCGGCACTCATGCTGGTGCTTGCGATCGATGCCGAAAAATGTTCGAGAAACTAAATAAAAAATCAGCCTTGGAACATTTGTTCCAAGGCTGATTTTTTATTTTTTCGCGGAGTCGATGCTTTTGCCGAAGACAATGAATCGATCATACAGGTATTCGGTCACGAAGTTTACAAGCATGGTCATTGCCAGCACAAGATATTCATTCCACCCCACGGCTTCTCCCGTGAGTGCCGCCGTCCACCAGGTAGACAGGGGCGTGAACACAAGGTAGAAGAGCGCCACCTTTGCCATCGCTATGGGAACATTGTTTGCCGAGCAGAATGTATACTTCCGGTTGAGCGTAAAATTCCACAGGACAGACAAAACGAGTGACACGAGATAGGACAGCCAGTGCTCAAGATGCAAAAGCTCCTCAAAAAGCGTGAAGCTGAGCACCTGAATGATGCCTGCACTTGCGGAAAAGAGAACAAATTTCAGGCCGCGGAGCAGTTCTTTTTTCTTAGACATATTTTTCTCCCTTCGGTTCTATGCAGATTTTTTATGGCGCTTTACGCGGCGCACGACCGCGCGAACGATCAGTACGGCTATCAGCAAAACAAGGGCGATCACAAGGAGCAATACATAGGTGAAGATGTTTGCGTTTGCAAGGAGCTTCACGGGGTTCAGGCTCGAATAGACCACCTTGCGCCCGTCGGGCGCCGCATAGCGTGCATCCATCTCGCCGTCCATCGTCTGCAGGTAGGAGGCGATGGCATACCATTCCTTGACAGGGGTGCCGTTTGCATCGCGGACAACATAGTTTACAAGGTCGGCGACGGCGATCGGATTTCCGCTTGCGTCGCGCGGGGTGATGGACAATAGCCCCATCGAGGTGCTTTCGACCGCGCCGAGCATCTGTCCGCAGTACATGCCCGTTACCACGCGGTAGAGCTTGTCATCGTCGATCGCTTCTACGGTGCCGTCATCCTTGCGGAGCATCGCATAGTCCACCTTGTTGAAGAGCATGCGGTTTGTGTTGAAGGAATACTCCACGCCCGAGCAGAAAAGCTGTGCACTGCGCATCAGCGGCTGTACGGACGCATCCACCTCGAGCGCGGTCTTCAGATCCTTGCCGGTGAGGTAGATCGCAATCAACTCGCCTTCGGTGCCGACACCGAGCGATGCCGCATTGAACACGTCCGAAACCGTGACGTTTCCGATCGGCAGATTCTCGCGGATCACACCCGCGGCGGTGAGTGCCATATCTACCGGCGCACCCGTTGCCTGTTCCACCGCCCACTTGTATGCATCCGAGAAGATGTTGCAGAGCGTGGATTCGTGCTGTGTGGCGTACACCTCGTCTACGGTGTCAAACTTGTATGCGTTGGAAAGGAGAACCTCGTCAAAGGATACGCCGTATTTTGCAAGATAGTCGGTCTCGACATTCGCCTTGAAGGCTTCCACCAGTGCGGCGATCTCCGCATCCTCTTTTACGGTGTCGCCAATCGGGAGGAGCGTATAGTCGAGTAGCGTAGCCGTACCGTCGGTGTTGTAACCGAGGCGCACGATGCCTAAATTCTTACCGTATTCTCCTGCCGAAACGATGTGTGTACCGTTTACGGTGATCGGCTTGTGCAGGGTAGTATGTGTGTGCCCGGAAATGATCACATCAATGCCGTTTACCGCCTTGGCAAGCTCGTAGTCCTCACCCTCGCCGCCGCTTGTGCCGCTGTGCGACAGGCAGATCACCACCGGCTCTTGACCGTAGGTCTCCACGCAATAGGCGGTTGCTTCATCCACCACCCTTTGCGCCGTTTCGATCGGATCGTGCAGGAGCATGCCGGAATTGGGGGCACAATCATCCGCGTCAAAGCCGAAGATGCCGAACACGACGAAATATGTGCCGCCGCGCTCCAGCAGGATATAGTCCTCTACGCCGTAGTCGTTGAACGCCGACAGTATCTCGGTATTGTCGGCGGGCGGCAGATAATTTGCGTTTACGATCGCTGGCAGGCGGTCACCGCTGTTTTTAGCGGATTGCAGCATCGAGATAAGACCGCTTTGCAGATAGTCAAACTCGTGGTTGCCGAAGGTCGTCACGTCGTATCCCATGGCACCCATCATGCGAAGCTCGATCGCCGAGGTCGCAAAGGCGGTCTGGAACAGGGAGCCCATGGCAAAGTCGCCGCCGTCCACCAAAACGGCATCGGGGTATTTTTCTTTCTGCTCGCGGATCACCGTCATCAGGCGCGCATAGCCGCCGTAGGTGCCGCCCTCCTCGCTTGCAGACGGGAGCAGATGCGAGTGCAGATCGTGTGTAAACAGAATGGTCACTTCTTCTTGCTGTGCTTCGGCAAACACCGATATGCACAGCGATACGGTTAAAAGAAGAAGGAGCGTACAGATACCGAGACGTTTCATAAGCGTATCCTTTCTTTCACGTTATACTTCAGTATACCATATAATTCTTCATTTTTCCACGAAATTTTCAGCAGGCGAGGATTTTTGAAAAATTCTCGCTTTTTTGTTGCGAAAAATATTTTTGTACCGCGTTATCGAAATATCGGCGGCTTGTTGTTGACAATCACGTGACCGTGTGATATACTGTGTGTAGTACGACATATTGTAATGGAGGTGAGAAAATGGCAGCAACCTTTCCGGGAACAACGATCGAAGCCCTTTCGATGGAGAAGGGAAGCTCGAAGGTGCTGTTTGACGGAATCTTTGCCACGGGAGGAATCACACTGTCACAGGTTTCAATTATGACGGGGCTTGAACCTTATCTCATCCAGAACTGGGTCAAGCGCGGATTCGTTGCCCCGCCGCAAAAGCGCGTGTACGGCAAGGAACAGTTTGCACGCGTGGTGATCATCAACATGCTGCGTGAGGCATTACAGATCGAGCGGATCTGCACGCTGGTACAGGCAATGTCGCTTGGCGGCAACCTCATCGGAGACGATGCGCTCTATCACATGTATGTGGATATGCTTGCGGATCACGACATCAACATGATGGATCCGAAATCCGTTTCGGCGGCGGTGGAAAGTGCGGCAAACACGCTTGAAACTGCCGACCGCGGTGTAAAAAAACAGTTTGCGCGGATCCTGCAGGTCATGCTGTATGCGCATGCCGCATCCGGTCTTCGGGAATCGGCAGAAGAGATCCTGTCAACTTTGCAGTAATTTTAGAAAGGAAATAACCGTATGAATATTGTAGAATGGTGGAATGCAATGGGTATTGCAACGCAGGTCTTTTACTGCATAGCGATTCCTTCTACGCTGCTTTTGCTGATCCAGACGGTGCTGATGTTTATCGGCTTTGGCGAGGATGCCGATTCGATCGACGATGTCGGCATGGATTCGATGCCCGATGATGTTGACCTGCCTGATGTCGGCGAGGGCGTTTTCGGCGAAAACAGCCTGTCCGAGGTGCAGGACATTTTCGGCATGGAAGGTCTCCGCGTCTTTACGATCCGCGGGCTGATCGCCTTTTTCGTGGTATTCGGCTGGGTGGGCATCGTGATGCAGGGTGCGGATATAAGCCTTTGGATCACTATACCGGTGGCAGCCGTATGCGGCCTTGCCATGATGTTTGCACTTGCGTTCCTCGTGCGCGGCGTGATGCAGCTCCGTAGTGACGGCAACACCGATAACCGCAACGCGGTCGGCATTGCAGGCAAGGTGCATCTGACCGTTCCCCCCTCCCGCAGCGGCGAGGGCAAGGTGCACGTGATGCTGCAGGGCGCGTATGTTGAGCGAAATGCCGTGACCGACAGCGAAGAGCCGATCCCCACAGGCAGTGAAGTCGTTGTGGTGGGTGTCAGCGGTCAGACAGATCTTGTTGTCAAGAAAAAATAATTACATAAACGGAGGAAAAACTATATGAAGTACGAAGTCATCCTTTTAATTTGCGCGATCGTTCTTGTGCTCGTGTCCTTTGTTGCCTGGATCTGCTCCAGATACAAGAAATGCCCGTCCGACAAGATCATGGTCGTGTACGGTTCGATCGGTAAAAACAAAGACGGCACCAACCGCAGTGCCAAATGTATTCACGGCGGTGCGGAATTTGTGGTGCCGGTGTTTCAGTCGTATGCGTTTTTGGATCTGACGCCCATCTCCATTCAAGTGGATCTGAAAAACGCCCTGTCGCGCCAAAACATCCGCATCGATGTACCGTCGCGTTTTACCGTCGGTATCTCCACCGAACCCGGCGTTATGCAAAACGCGGCAGAGCGTTTGCTCGGTCTGCAACTTTCGGAGATCCAAGAACTGT
>CAYQBT010000045.1:0-8913 GCA_964415775.1 uncultured Lachnospiraceae bacterium | reverse complement strand
AGTATTTACATCTATCGGATTTGAGACGATTAAAAAATACACGATGGATGAAATTCAATGCATTCTCAAATCTTTGGAAGACGCAAAGACCTATGGCACGGTTCTGCGCTCCAAAGGCATTGTATCTGCGGCAGACGGTTGGATTCATTTTGACTATGTTCCCGAAGAATCCAATGTTCGCATGGGTACCCCTGAAACGATTGGCAAAATCTGCGTAATCGGTTCAAAGATCAATGAAAGACAAATCAAAGACCTGTTTAGAGTATAAAAATGGAAGAAGTTCGAGTATATCTATTTACCGGCTTTTTAGAGTCGGGAAAAACCAAATTTATTCGGGAAACCTTAGAGGATCATCGCTTTAATGACGGCGAGCCCACCCTGCTACTATTGTGTGAGGAGGGCGAAGAAGAATACGATGTACACGCACCGAATATGGAGTGTGTTTCCGTTTGTACCCTTGAAGACGAATCCGAATTCAACGAAGCCAATCTTATGCGGCTTACCGCAAAAGCAAATGCCAAAAAAGTCATCGTGGAATACAACGGCATGTGGCTACTGAACGATTTTTATGAAAAGATCCCGCAGGATTGGGTGATCTATCAGGAAATGATGTTTGCCGATGCCAACACGATCGAGAACTACAATGCAAATATGCGTAGCCTTGTCTATGATAAGATCAGCAGTGCCGAGCTTGTTATTTTCAACCGTTGCACGAAGGACATGGACAAAATGCCGCTGCACAAGCTGGTGCGCGCCATCAGCCGCCGCGTGGACATTGCCTACGAATATACCGACGGCTCTGCCGAATACGATGATATTGTGGATCCGATGCCCTTTGACATAAACGCAGATGTAATCAGGATCGAAGACCGCGACTATGCCCTTTGGTACCGTGATACCTCCGAGGAAATGGAAAAATACGACGGCAAGACCGTATCGTTCACCGCACTTGTCGCCATCGGAAAGGAATTTCCGGAGGATACCTTCGTCGGCGGCAGACGGCTAATGAGTTGCTGTGCCGATGATACCATCTTTGCAGGCTTTGCTTGCAAAAGCGACAAACGCAGTATGCTGAAAAACGGCGACTGGGCAAAGGTCACCGGAAAGATTCAGGTTCGTTTTAACAATCTCTACGGCAGAAAAGGTCCGGTTATCTATGTTACGGAGCTTGAAAAGACCGTACCGCCCGCAGAACCTATTGCAACGTTTTATTAAGCAAAATCCCGCTGCCTGTGGCAGCGGGATTTTTTCAGATATGTAATAGAATCTGCTCTAATGCTTCTACCGTTTCGGCAATATATGCCGCATTTACCTCCTCGAGTTCCTCTTTAGAACCGAAGCCAAACAAAACGCCTACGCATTCGATGCCATATGTGCGGGAACCGACAACGTCATATTTCCGATCGCCGACCATGATACAGCTTTGCGAATCGGGATTGCCAAGTGCGGCAAGATCATATTCGATAACCGCTTCTTTGGTAGATCGCGTTTCCGACATATCACTTCCCCCAATAAAATAAAAATATTTTGCCAGATCAAAATGCTCAAGGATCTGCTTTGCATATTTTTCAGGCTTTGAGGTCGCAAGAACCAGCTTGTATCCGTTTGCTTGCAAAGCAGCGAGCAGTTTGGGGATGCCGGCATATACCTCGTTTTCAAATAACCCTTTTACACTGAAATACTCGCGGTAATATGCAAGGCCTTGCTTTGCCTTTTCCTTTGAAAAACCGAATTCCTTCATCATCATATCCACAAGCGGAGGACCTATAAATGGATAGAGTTGTTCCCTGTTTGCGATCTGCATACCGAATTTTTCAAATGCATACATCAGCGAATTCGTAATTCCCAGCGCGGGATTTGTCAAAGTACCATCCAGATCAAAAAATATATATTCTTTCTTCAATTCTTCCACAATCCCTTTCGGTCAATAAATTCTTTCAAAAGAAGCGCACAAACCACGCCGACGATTCCCTGAATGCCATTTGGTACTGTTGCCGCAAGAGCGGTTCCGAATCCATATAAAAAGATGCCTTCAAACAGAAAATATCCAAGCACCATCCAAATCTCCGCACAAGCAGCGCCGATCCAGACAGAAAACTTCTTTTGTGCATATGGCTTTGCTATATAGAAAACAATAACCGCCATCAATGCTTTTATGACAAACGTCGCCGGTGCATACGCTAAATATGATGAAAAAACATCAGCAAGTGCAGAACCGATTCCAGCCGCCAAAGCACCGTATACCGGACCAAGCAACAAACCGCAAAGCAGTACAACACAGTCCCCAAGATTGAAATACCCGCCAAGTCCGTTTGGAATCTGCAGTATCATTGTGGCAACGCAAGCAAAGGATGCGAGCAAAGCCGAAACTACAAGTTTTTTAACATCCGGTCTATTCATTTGCATTTTCCTCCATAGCGAGAAAACCAAGGGGATATTCGCCGCGATGATTTTTTGCAATATAATCTGCATACACAGCCTTCTTGCTGTGATACAGTAAAGTAATGCTTCTGCGCACATGCGGTTTTTCGGCAGTATCCGGACTTTCATTTAGCCGCTTGCGTACTGACAAGATGCTTGGATCGGCACGATACAGCGAACGTGGCAACATTTTGGATGAGTTCGTCGCCAAGCGGTCACACACCATTGCGTCGCGGATCTCTTCTTTCCTATCGGGAAACTGTCGGCACAGAAACATATATAAGCAATCCGTAAGATCGTCTAAGCTTTTCTCATTATAAATCACCCTACCCGCTTCGAGGAAAAAATCAAACGCACGCGCAAATAACGGAACGCACAGGGCTAGCGTTCTGCGGAAACGGCCGCTGTTATGCAGGCGATCCACGGCAATTGCTGCAAGCTTTAGATTTTTCATGTCCGCCTGCGACAGCCACGGCGTTGCATACACCTCATACGGCGGCTCTTTTGAGAAACGGAATCCATATTCTTCCACCCGTTGCTCCAGCTCTGTTCCATGCAGAATTTTCAAAAATCCAAGCTGTAGCATGTCCGCGCCGAGTGCGTATGCCGCATCAAAGCTATCTTGGAAAGTCTCGTAGTTCTCGGCAATCCCGCAATCAAGTCGGTATGCACGTGCGCGTTGCCAAGTTCTACAAGCTGCCAAATACGCTCTTTTAACACCTGACTTTCGGTTTTTCGGTGGATCGCGCCAATCGTCTCCGGATGAAAGCTCTGGATGCCGATTTCAAACTGAAATAATCCGTTCGGCGCTGATTGCAGCAAAGATAGCGTTTCTTTATCTAAAAGATCACCGGAAAGTTCAAAATGAAAGCTGACATCGCTCGGGAAAGAAACGCCGCTCTGCTCCATAATAAACTGCAGGATTTCTATCGCACGTCGCCGGTCTGCGTTAAAGGTACGATCCACAAATTTGATCGTTTTTGTACCGCTTGCAGCGAGCTTCAGTAGATTCTCCCGAACATATTCCATGTCAAAGAACCGGACTCCCTCACACCGCCCTGAAAGGCAGTACGCGCAGGAGTACGGACAACCGCGACTGCTTTCAAAATAAGCAATGCGCCCGTTCAGCGCCTGAAAATAAGCTTCGCTATACGGACTTTTCGGGGTGCCGGTTCCGATATGCGGTTCTGCCGTGCAAATTTTGCTTTCCTCACGCCGAGAAATACCCTCCCAGGTGCAAGCATGTCCGAATAGCAAATGCTGACACAGGGCAAAAAACGGTGCTTCTCCCTCGCCGCTGATGACAAAATCTACCGCAAGGCTTTTGGGCAGAACTTCTTTTGGATTGTACGCAACCTCCGGCCCGCCAAATACGATCTTTGTCTGCGGCAAATGCAGTTTTACCTGCTCTGCCAAAGCGTATGCCATATTTACATTCCAGATATAAACACTGATGGCTAAAATTTTTGGCGCATGCGCCAAAATATCCGCAAGAACATCCTCACGCTTCTCATTTATCGTATGTTCGGTAACGAAGCAATTCTCCGTAATCTCGTCTACCGCACTTTTTAAATACCAAGGTGCAAGCGAAGAATGTATATACCTACTGTTGAGCGCCAAAATCAGTATATCCATATCCTCACCACCTTTGAGTCAATCATAGCATATCCACGCAACAAAATCAATGTGCGAATTGCCAATTCCAAGCACATTTTGTATTGTTTTATTCCTACAGATATGATAGAATTGTAATATCAAAGAAAATGAGGATCTGTATGAAAAAAGCCTTGATTATCACCGGCGGCTACCTGAATATCCGTTCGGTTGCCGTATCGCCAGAAAGCTTTGACTTTGTCATAGCGGCAGACAGCGGATACTTAGCCGCAGAAAAACTGAATATTTTCCCCGATGTTATTCTCGGCGACTTTGACTCTGCCGAAGTTCCGCACACGAAAGCCGAAATTCTGCAAGTTCCGTCCGAAAAGAATGAGACTGACACTATGCTTGCGTGTACGGTTGCAATAGAGCGAGGTGCCACCGAGCTAACGATCCTCGGCGGTACGGGTGGACGGGCGGATCACTTTCTTTCTAATCTGTTTCTACTGGAATCCCTGTGCGATAAAGGTATCGCGGTATCGCTGACCGACGGAGAAAACACCTTACGCATTCTGCAGGACGAAACGGTAAAGATTCCAAACCGCGGCGTATATTTTTCACTCTTCGCGCTGGATACCTGCACGGTCACCCTGCAAGGATGCAAGTATCCTTTAACCGATTTTGTGCTGACCCGCACAAATCCATTTGCCGTTAGTAACGAGGTCGCGGGAGAATCTGCCGTAGTATCTGTTATCGGAAAAGCGATACTTTGCGAAAGCAGCAAATAAGAAAACATCTTTTCAAAACACTTTAAAGGAGAATTCTATGCAAGAACTAAGATCAATCATGGAGAAATTCGCTGTATCGGGGTGGGATTTAATTTCTATCCCGGCACAACAATGGCTGAATGGAGATTTCGATAAGGACACTTTAATCTCCGCCATAGAAGAAGCCGATAAGGTATGCGGAAATTGCGGTTGCGATTTCGATCCGCTATATAAGAGAGTTTTACAATTACTTTAACTGTAATTAAAAAGAATGGTCGTATTGTATAAACCAAACGACCATTCTTTTTGCAATTATTTTAGTTTTTTGCGCATCACAAGTTTATTCTTTGCAACACTACATACATCAAATCCAAAGCTATCATATAACCCTTTGGGTCCCATAAAGTCTCTCGCCTCATTTATATAATCTTTATTCGGATATGCTTCTACAAAATCAAATCCATCTTTTGTAGCATCCTTGCAAACATATTCAAGCAAACGTTTCGTAATTCCGTTTCTTCTCATGTCAGGAGCGATTACAAAACAAAAAACAGACTTGATCCTGTAGTCATTTTCTTTATCAATTTCTTTAGTATCAACAGACTGCATGAAACGCAGCCAACTCGTGCAATGCAAGCAATCGGCTTTTGTGTTTGCATTACACCAACCAACAACTTTATTCCCTTGGTATGCCAAATATCCTTGTAGCAAGCCGTCCTTAATATATTGAATAGCTAAATTGCGCCTTTTCATTCTCGAAGAAAAATCTGTTTTAATACGATGATCAGCACTGCACCAACATACACAATAACACTTGTTCTCATCATTGTTATCGTCATGCGGTGTTTCATCGAAAAAAGTTACATAATCGTCAATTAATTCCGACGTCAATTTCTTAATTACAATTTCCATATGTACTTTTCCTTTTACTTCAACATTTAAATATCAAAATATGTGCTAAATTTGAAAGAATTATATCATGTCTACTCTCCCAAGTCAATATAAACCGTCATGGGATGCCACTTTATACCGTATTTTATTTACTGTATTACACCGCAAGCAATTTTTATCCCTGCATTTCCGGATGGCT
Organism: uncultured Lachnospiraceae bacterium; assembly: GCA_964415775.1. Lineage (GTDB taxonomy): Bacteria > Bacillota > Clostridia > Oscillospirales > CAG-272 > UMGS902. The sequence goes on along the minus strand of CAYQBT010000045.1, from coordinate 3,039 downwards.
GTGTTGTAAAATCATCCGTGCCGCTATGTATAATGACCGTTTTACCGATAATTTCTTTGACGGTAAATCGACTCGTGAGAACCGATCCCATTGCGATCCCGTTTGCCCCAAAAAGCGGCGGAAGATCACCTGCATGATACGGATGTGCGCACCCCTTAGGATTATAATGCATGCCGGAGCGCGGGAAAGCATCTGTATCTCCTCTTCCGTCACAAGAGCCACCATCGTGGATATGCATGGCGAAAATCGGACTGTCGCAGTCCGATTCACCTCGCGGAAGCCCTGTTACCGATGTGATCACGTATACACCGTGATCTGTTTGATAAAACCGCATAAGTCCGCGAATCCCGGGATATGCGGCAGAACCTTTCAAAATGGCTACTGCCTCTACATTTTCATATTCTTCGTCTTCGTCCCGAATATAAATAACAAACTCCTTTCAAGGAGGAATCCCCCTATACCAAAATACGTGGTATAGGGGGATCTTGCTACTTACTGCTCTTCTAAAATATTATACAGCATTTGCACCGTTTGCGCGCGGCTCAAAACCGCGGAGGGGGCAATCACGCCGTCCCCGTCACCGTTGAAGACACCCGCACCGGTCAAAGCATAGATCGCACCCTTTGCCCAGGTGGGAATCGCACCATCATCCGCAAAGGTAGCGACATATGCGCCTTCTTCCAGATTCAGAATACTATTGATTACGATCGCCGCCTCTGCCTTTGTGATCGTCGCCTTGGGATCGAAGCACATCACTCCGTCATACTCTCTGCCGTTAATATATCCCATTCGCTGTGCAGTAGCCACATACGGGCGGTACCGTACATCGATCGATGCATTGTCGGCAAACGAGGTATCCGAATCGGTCAGGGTACTCACACCGATCGTCTTCATAACCATCGTTACAAATTCCTCGCGGCTCACGCTGTCATCCGGGCAGAAAACAAGTCCGTTTTGGTAGTTTACGGCATCTATTGCACCCGCCTCATAGAGCGCAATCGCCGCATTTTCGCACCAATGCCCTGCAGTATCCGCAAAGAAGACACCGTTTTTTTCTACACGCACACTTACGGTCTGCACGGACGAATAGTTGCCATAGTTATCGCGCGCAACGACCACAAAAGAATCCTCGCCGATAAAATCAGCACTTGGCGTATAGCAATAACTGCCACGGGAAGCATTCGTCACCGTCAAGGTTCCGTGCTGCGGATAAGAAACGACCTGCAGATCGGTAATATCGCCCTCCGGATCGCTGCTGCGGACATTACCGTAGCAAGATACATTTCGATACGTCTTTACCGAATCCGCTTCGCTTGCAAAGGTTGGCGCATAGTTGACAACATCTAAAAGTTTTACTACGCATGGAATCTCCGTATCACCATAGGAAAACGTAATATCGGTCCCGCTGACCGCATCGGACGCAGGAACGAAACGTAACATGGAAAGATATTCACTTTTAATGGTCTGCCCCTCTGCAACATACAGAGTACCAAGCTTCAGCGCTCCGTCCTCCGCAGGCGGCAATGCCTCTACGGTGACAGAATCAACCGCTGAAATGCCGAGACACTTCATAAAATCCTGTTCGCTAAAATAAACATCGCTAAATACAAGACCACTCTTGATCATCGTATTCTTTTTAGAAAGCACGTTGAGTGCGGGAGAGACGATAGGCGCGGCAAAAGCGGAAACAGCAAGCAAAACTGCAATGACCAATACAAGAATCGGTCGGAATTTAATTTTCATTCAATTGCTCCTTTCAAAAAACAATATGTTCGTGTACAGTTTTTCCCGCCCTGCTCTTTTTATGCAAAAATGTCCGAATTATCATCTTCTGCATAAAATTAAAATGAGCGTATGCTCACACAAAACGAAAGGTCTTTAATGTATGTATAGAATGAACCCTTATACCAGAACCACACCGCGTGATCGGCTGGATCCGCACATGCCGGATCGCCATCTGGTGCACAACCGTATGGAGAACAGACGCGGTTGTGGATGCGATGCAGAGGGCTATGAACAGCGTCAAACACGCTCTTCCTGCTCCGCTTGCAACAATGAGCGCACTGTGCGTATCGCGGAAAACACCGGATGCGGCTGTGCAACCGAGGAAGTGCACACCGATTTCAACTATTCGCTCGCCATGGTGTATTCTCCGCATCAGGAATGGCAGAACCTTTACTGTGAGGAAGAAGGCTTGATGACAGGTACGATCTTTAAGGAGCTCGACAAGCCGTTCTACGGTCCAAAGTGCCACGGAGGTAATTATCATGAATGATATGCACTGCCAAAACCGCCAAGCGCTGCTCCGCAAAGTACAGCAGCACTACTTTGCCATGGTGGATTCCGGACTCTATCTGGACGGACACCCCTACTGCCGGAAGGCTCTGGAGTACTTCGAGCGTCAAAAAGCTGTGTATGAAAAATATGCAGCCGAATATGAGGAAAACTTTGGCGCACTTACCTTTAAAGCAGGCGCTATGACCGACAGTTGGAGATGGATACAGGGTCCTTGGCCCTGGGAAAGTGAGGCAAACTAATGTGGACTTATGACAAAAAACTCCAGTTCCCCGTCAAAATCAAATGTCCTGACGCAAGAGCGGCAAAAATCATCGTCAGTCAGCTCGGTGGTCCAGACGGCGAAATCGGCGCTTCCCTGCGCTATCTCAACCAAAGATATGCAATGCCTTATGACGAAGTTGTTGGTATTTTGACTGATGTCGGAACCGAGGAGCTCGCACATGTGGAAATGATCTCCGCTATTCTGTATCAACTTACTCGCAATCTCACCCCGGAAGAAATCAAAGCAGCCGGCTTTGATAGCTATTTCGTTGACCACACCACCGGTATTTACCCCGTCAGTGCAGCCGGCGTTCCCTTTTCTGCGGCATATTTCCAATCCAAAGGCGACGTCATCACCGACCTCGTCGAAGACCTTGCAGCAGATGCTACGACCACCAAAGAACAACCTACATATTTGATGACCCGAAAACCCTTGATATTACTGGCTTTTCGGCACTTTGAAGGTTTTCGCAAAAATGG
>CAYQBT010000044.1:0-8942 GCA_964415775.1 uncultured Lachnospiraceae bacterium | reverse complement strand
GGTTGGTAAAGAACAGAATATAGGAATGGCTGTTCGTGACGAGAACCTTTTCGATAAAGTCCTCTTCCTTGGTGGTCATTCCGATGATACCCTTGCCGCCGCGGTGCTGGGCGGTGTAGGTGTCGGCGGGCAGACGCTTGATATAACCTGCATTGGTGAGCGTCAGCACGCAGGCATGGCGCTCGATGAGATCCTCAAGGTCGATCTCCTCCTCCGCCTCCACGATCGCGGTACGGCGGGGATCGGCAAACTTATCCTTGATCTCGGTCAGCTCCTCCTTGACGATCGCGCGGATCTTTTCCTCGGAGGCAAGGATCGAGCGCAGGTCTGCCACGCGCTCGGTGAGGAATGCAAGGCGCTCCTCGATCTTCTGGCGCTCCATGCCGCTGAGACGTCCCAGCGTCATCTCGACGATCGCCTGTGCCTGCCGCTCGGAGAGCACATACAGCTCCATCAGCTTTGCCTTTGCATCGGCAACCGAGGCACTCTTCTTGATCAGCGCGATGATCTCGTCAATGTGGTCGAGCGCGATCTTGTAGCCCTCGTAGATATGCATCTCGGCAAGTGCACGATCGAGGTCAAACTGCGTACGGCGGGTGATGATCTCCTCCTGAAACGCAATATAGTTTGCGAGAATCTCCTTTAAGGTAAATATCTTCGGTACGCCGTTCTCCAGTGCGAGCATATTGACCGAGAAGGTGCTCTGCAGCTCGGAGAAGCGGTAAAGCTGATTTAAGATGACCTGCGCGTTGGCATCGCGGCGGCAGTCTACGACGATGCGCATACCTGCCTGTCCGCTCTCATCGCGCAGTCCCGTGATACCCTCAATGCGCTTGTCGTTGACAAGGTCGGCGATCGACTTCACCAGCATGGATTTGTTTACCATGTAGGGGATCTCGGTGAAGATGATGCTGTTTTCCTCCTCGTCGATCTCGGCGGTCGCGCGGACTACGATGCGTCCCTTACCCGTTGCATAGGCGTCGCGGATACCGCGCGTGCCGTAAATGGTCGCGTAGGTCGGGAAGTCGGGTCCCTTGATGTGCTCCAGCAGCTCGTCCACGGTGATCTCGGGTTTTTCCATCATCGCAAGCGTACCGTCAATGACCTCGCCGAGGTTGTGCGTGGGTATATTGGTTGCCATACCGACCGCGATACCCACCGCACCGTTGACAAGCAGATTCGGAAATCGGCTCGGCAGGACGGTCGGCTCCTCGCGCGTGTTATCGAAGTTCGGCACCATGTTGACGACATTTTTTTCAATGTCGCTCATCATTTCGTTTGCGATCTTGGAGAGCTTTGCCTCGGTATAACGGTAAGCCGCCGGGGGGTCTCCGTCCACGTTACCGAAGTTACCCTGTCCCTTGATGAGCGGATAGCGATAGGAGAAATCCTGCGCCATACGCACCATCGTGCCGTAAACGGCGGCATCACCGTGCGGATGATACCGACCGAGCACGTTACCAACCGTCGTCGCCGACTTGCGGAAAGGCTTGTCGTGCGTGAGGTTGTCCTCGTACATGGCGTAGAGGATGCGGCGCTGACCGGGCTTCATACCGTCGCGGACGTCGGGCAGTGCGCGGCTGGTGATAACGCTCATCGAATACTCGATGAAGCCCTGCCGCACCTGCTTTTCCATATCCACGGGAACTATTTTTTGTTCCGGAAACGCAATGGATTCACTTAAAATTGTGTTTTTCTTAGCCATTTTGTATGTTGTCCTTTTAGAAATATCTCAAATGAGGGCGTTTGTGTGTCGCAACTGCAATGCAATTATATTTATACTTTGTAGGGACAGGCGTCCTCGACTGTCCGTATTGTACAACATCAAACCTTTGCTTTTCGGACAGTCCGGGAGGCAATGCGACCTTTGGTCGCTATGTCCCCACAGGTTTGTGCTTTTTATAAATCACATTTATCCACATTTTTCACATTTTTGTATGTGGAAAACTGTGTACTGTGCAGAATGTGGATTTTTCCATAAACCCTTTTGCCTATAGGATCTGCATAGATTTTTGCATTGTGGAAAACCTATGTTTCAAATTTTGCTGTGTGTAAAAAATTTAAAACGAAGCGGCGCGTCGGGGTTTGCGGCGGGAGCAAGCCCCCGCCCTACGGTTTGTGCGTTGCCGTAACGATGAATGTAATTGTCATCTACCCACCGTAGGGGACGGCGCCCCGACGTCCCGTGTACAACATCGCACCGGAATACGCGGCGGGAGTAAACCCCCGCCCTACAGGTTTGTGGGTTGCCGTGACCTTTAAATATCCAGATTCTCGGCGAATTTTGCGTTTTTCTCAATAAATTCGCGGCGGGGTTCCACCTTGTCACCCATACAAACCGAGAAGATCTGGTCACACGCGATCGCATCCTCGACCGTCACGAGCTTTAAGGTGCGCGTGCGCGGATCCATCGTGGTCTCAAAGAGTTGATCGGCGTTCATTTCACCAAGACCTTTATAGCGGTCCGCCTTGATACGGTTCGATCCGCCGAACTCGGCAATGATCGCGTCGCGCTCTGCATCCGAATAGGCGTATTTCTGTCGCTTGCCGTCATGCACCTTGTACAGCGGCGGCATAGCAAGATATATATGCCCCTGTTCGATAAGCTCTTTCATGTGTCTGTAGAAGAATGTAAGCAGCAGGATCTGAATGTGCGAGCCGTCTACGTCGGCATCCGCCATGATGATGATCTTGCCGTAACGGAGCTTTTCAAGCGAAAAGTTGTCGCCGATGCCGCAGCCGAGCGCCTGAATGATCGGGGTGAGCGACTCGTTGCCGTATACCTTGTCGGCACGGCTTTTTTCCACATTCAAAACCTTACCGCGGAGCGGCAGGATCGCCTGATAGCGCGAGTCGCGGCCGCTCTTTGCCGAGCCGCCTGCCGAATCTCCCTCGACGAGGTAGAGCTCGGTAAGCTCCTTGGACTTCGACTGGCAGTCTGCAAGCTTGCCGGGTAGAGAGGTATGCTCCAGCGCACCCTTGCGGCGAACGGTATCGCGCGCCTTGCGCGCCGCTTCTCTTGCAAGCGAGGCGGCAATGATCTTTTCGATGATCTGCTTTGCCTCCGCAGGATTCTCCTCGAAAAATTCCTCCAGCTTTTCGCCCACGATGTTGTTGACCAGCGTTTTGACATCGCTGTTGCCGAGCTTTGCCTTGGTCTGGCTCTCAAACTGTGCATCGGTAAGTTTTACGCTGATGATCGCGCAAATTCCCTCAAGCACGTCCTTATATTCCAGCTTCGGATCCTTGTCCTTTCGGAGCTTCAGCTTTTCTGCATAATTCTTGATCACACGGAGGAGCGCCAGCTTGAAGCCGTCCACGTGCGTACCGCCGTCAATCGTGGACATATTGTTTGCAAAGGCAACGATAGCCTCGCTATAGCTGTCGTTATACTGCAGTGCAACCTCTGCCACCGTGTCGCCCTTTTTGCCGTTGATGTAGATGATCTTCTCATGGATCGACGAAGCGGCTTTTTCACGGTTGATGTACTCGACAAAGTTGACGATACCGCCGCTGTAGCAGAGATCATCCTCCTTTACGGGATCCTCGCGATTGTCGCGGAGAATGATATGCACGCCCGCGTTGAGGAATGCCTGCTCCCGCATGCGGCGAAGCAGGATCTCATACACAAAGGTGGTCGTATCGGTGAAAATATCCGGATCGGGCTTGAAGCGCACGTATACGCCGTGCCGACCTCTCGTATCCTCTTCCTCATGGAACGGACGCGCAATCTTTCCCTTTTCAAACCGCTCGGTACACTTTTTGCCGTTGTTATAGTTTTCGATCTCCATCCACTCGGAAAGCGCGTTGACGACCGATGCACCTACACCGTGCAGACCGCCCGCGATCTTGTAACCGCCGCCGCCGAATTTACCGCCCGCGTGGAGCATGGTATATACGACCTCCAGCGTCGGAATACCCTTGGTAGGATGAATACCGCTCGGAATACCGCGGCCGTCATCTGCGACGGATACGCTTCCGTCCGGGTGAATTTCCACGAGTATCTTCGAGCATTCGCCCGCAAGAGCCTCGTCGATCGAGTTATCCACAATTTCATAAACCAGATGGTGTAATCCCTTTTCCGAGGTCGTACCGATGTACATACCCGGACGCTTTCTTACAGCCTCCAGTCCCTCAAGCACCTGTATTTGGCTGTCATCATAGGTGTTTAGGTCCTTGTGCATTTCTTCCATACGTGTTTTACCTTCCTTTTCGCAAAAAGACATCAAAAGTTATTATCCAGCGTCTTTTTGATTCGGCTTGCAAGCGACAGCGTGGAAAGCTGTGAGATACAAACCGCAGTCTCTTTTATACTTTTATTTTTATCAAACAGAATAAAGGATTTCGGAATCTCGGTCTTGGAGATTTCGAGATTGCCGTTTTTTTGCGCATGCTTTAAAAATGCGCGGGTGTCCGCACCCATCGTGGCATTGTCCATATCAAAAATACCGATAATGCTCTTCGTGCGGATAATTTTGTTGTTTCCTGCATGTAGGTACATGGGGTATTCTCCTTGCAGTAAATTGATACTTTGTAGGGACAGGCGTCCTCGACTGTCCTAAAAAGCAAAAATTTGATGTTTTATAAAACGGACAGTACATACGGGCGATTCGTGAATCGCCCCTACAATTTAGAATTTTTCCAAGAAGGTAGGCTCTTCTCTATATGTTCCATTCTCGACGGCGATCATTTTCACCTCGTCAAGATGGAGGTAGTCGCCTTTTTCGCAAGCGGTCACGATCATTTGTCTTCCCTCGGTGCGGGAAAGAACATAATTCTTGCGATCCTCGTCCAACTCACCCAGAACATCATCGAACAGATAGATCGGAGCCTCCCCTTTTTCGAGAGCAATGATCTCACCCTCTCCGATCTTGAGTGCAAGCGCGATCGACCGCTGCTGCCCCTGCGATGCAAACTGTCTTGCATCCTTTTCATTGATCGTGAATACAAGGTCGTCTCTCTGCACGCCGTACAAGCACATTTTTGCCGCGATCTCGCGGCTTTCCTGCCGCGAAAGTATCTCTCTGTATGCAAGTATACCATCCGAAATCCGGGATTTTTCGGCGACTATATCCGACTTGTAAAAAATATTTGCTTTCTCTGCACCGCCGCTGATCTCGTGAATCGTTTTTTGGACGCTTGCCTGCAGCTTTTCCACATACGAAAGGCGGTAAAAATAAATTTTTGCACAAACTTCGCTGAATTGCTCGTTGTACGCACGAAGCAGAGCAAGATCGATCGGCTCCTCACTTTTGAGAAGCGCATTTTTCAAAGCCAACAGCTTTTTATGCTCTGCAAGCAGGGAAACATATTCACCGTATAATTGCGAAAGCGCAATATTTAAAAATTCTCTGCGCTCGGACGGCTCATTTTTGATGATAGAAAGATGATCGGGACAAAAGAAAACCGCGTTCAGCTTGCCGACCATTTCTTTTGTCGTTATTTTTACACCGTTACAGCTCCGTCTGCGCTCGCCGTCAAAGTATCGGTATTCGAGTGTGTGCGTGCCGTCTTTTCTCGTAAATTCGATCTGCATCGAATACCCCTTTTCGCCAAAGCGGACGATGTCAGCGTCCTTGCCGCCGCGAAAGGAACGTCCGCGTGCAAAAAAGTAGATCGCTTCGAGTACGTTCGTCTTTCCCTGCGCGTTTTTACCGTACAAAAGATTGACGCCGTCCGAAAAAGAGATCTCCTCCTTTTCGGTCAGCCTAAAATTATTCAGTTCAATTCGATTAAGAACCATTTTATTGAACATTCGTAGGGACAGGCGTCCTCGACTGTCCGTTTTGTACAAAATCAAATATTTGCTTTTTAGGACAGTCGAGGACGCCTGTCCCTACAATTTTACAATATAAATAGATGTAGTTTGCACTATAGTTTAAGAACACGCCGTGTTTTCTTAAAACCGACGGCATTGCCGGCGAGGCGTGGTCAAGGCGCGAGGGAACAGAAAGTTATCAGCGAGCAACAAGATAGACTCGCGCTTCACTCTTTCATCTTCAGCGGCAATACCATATACACGTACTTATCCTCTGCGCCGTCGTCGATCGGCTCAAAGGTTGCGCTCATGTACGGTGTGAGCAGCTTGACGCGCACCTTTTCGGTCGTGATCGTGCGCATAGTATCCATCAGGTAACGGCAGTTAAAGCCGATCACGATATCGTCGCCCGTATGCTCAGCGCCGATCTCCTCATAGATGTTACCGTTTGCACTCTTGGAGGTGATCTGCAAAGAAGAGCCTACAAAGGAAAGCTTGACATAATTCTTGGTGCTTCCCGCGATCTTCTCCTCGGAAATAAGCGCCGCACGCTCAAGCGCCGCGGAAAATTCCTTGGCATCGAGCACCGCTTCGATCGGCTGATCCTTCGGGATCAGCCGGTCATAATCAATATATTCACCCTCAACAAGACGCGAGGAGAACACAAGATTGTCCATATTGAAAATGATATTTTTCGCCGTTATCATAATGGTGACAAACTGATCGGGCTCATCCGAAAGCATCTTTACAAGTTCAGTGATCGTCTTGCCGGGCACGATAAAGGAGTTTCTCTCCAGATTATCGATCACGGTCACGATCGGTGTACGCAAATTGCAAAGCGAAAGCGTATAGCTGTCACAGCTTACCACGCGGATATTGTCCTGCTCCAGCTTAAAATATGCTCCGCAAAGGATCGGTCTCTGGTCGATCTGTGCAATCGAATGTGCGGTACGCACGATCATCTTTTTCAGCGCACATTGCTCCATCGTAAAGGATTCCCTTGTTGCGATCGTCGGCATTTGCGGAAAATCCTTTGCCGGCAGTGCATGCAGAGAAAAGGAGCTGCGTCCGCTCTGAATGGTGGCGAGGAACGATTCGTCCACGGTAAGCGTGATCACGCTTTCGGGCAGAACGCGCACGATGCTGAGCAGTCTTTGTGCATTGATCACACAGGAGCCGGGCAGAATGACCTCCGCTTCTACCATTGCACGCACGCTTTTTTCCATGTCGTAGGTAGAAATTTTGAGCCCGTCCTCGGTCGTTTCCATCAGAACGCCCTCGGTAAACGGATGCGTGTTCTTTTGCGAAACAGCGCCCATCGCACGGACAAGCTTTTCGAGCATCTTCGCTTTTTCAAATTTGATTTTCATGATGTCTCTCCCTCTTTTAAGAAAGATATGTATTATTTTTTAGTAGTAATAGTAGTAGGCAGCATGGAAAATGTGGAAATCTTTTTAAAGCCTTGCAGCGTCTGCAAAATCGGGCATAAAAAGCATACATTTCCATGTGGATTCAAGTAGAATGAAAACTGCCTGTTTTTGTGGAAAAAAAATCCACATGCAGAATGTGCATAAAAATGGAATAATTTTGTGGAAAAAAGTGTGGGTTTATATTGTTGTTGGAAAGAACACATCGTAGGGGCTATTCACGAATCGACCGCATGCACAAACATCGCACCTCTCCTTTTGTCATTCTGAGCGGAGCGAAGAATCTGCAAGCCGCAAGGCTTGCCTTTATTAGACGCCGCCCCGGCGGCGCAGATCCTTCGGCAAGCCTCAGGATGACAAAACTGTTAATGCAAGCTTTCTTTCAGATCCTTGACCAAGGATTCCATTTCGTCGCCGAAATCGCTCTTGTCATTCTTTTCGCGGGTGATCTTGCGGATCGCCGACATGACCGAGGTATGGTCGCAGGAAAAGATCGTTGCAATATCGGTATAGGTCATGTCGATCGCTTCTCTGAGAGAATACATGCAGACGTGTCTTGCGGTCACAATGTCCGCGGTTCTCTTTTTACCTAAGATAGTTTCCTTGGATATGTTGTACTTGTCGCAAACGCCGAGAATGATCTTTTCAACCTTTGCACTGCGCGGCTCGTCGGTGGGTACAAGATCCTGAATCTCGTTTTTGGCAATATCCATGGTGATCTCTCTGCCCATAATAAAACGGATCGCCGCAAGCTTCTTGACGCCGCCTTCAATCAGACGAACATTGTCTTTTAGCTTCTTTGCCATGAATTCCACGATCTCCTCGGGCAATACAAGGTTGACCTCTTCGGCTTTTTTGCGGATGATCGCCATGCGAAGCTCGGTATCGGGAGAGGTAATGTCCGCCGAAAGTCCCCATTCGAGACGGGTGCGGATGCGCTCCTCTAAATTTTTCATTTCGCGGATCGGACGGTCACAGGTGACGATGATCTGCTTTTGTGCTTCGTACAGCGCGTTGAAGGTGTGGAAAAATTCATCCTGCGTTGCGCCTTTTCCCGCAATAAACTGAATATCGTCTACCAGCAGAATGTCTGCCGTGCGGTACTTTTCGCGGAACTGCTCGGTTGAGTTGTTTTTGATGGATTCGACTAACTTGTTTGTGAATTCCTCTCCCTTGATATATACCACTTTGAGGGTGGGATCACGGCTTAAAATCGTATTGATGATCGCATACATCAGGTGCGTCTTGCCGAGGCCGCTTTTACCGTGGATGAACAGCGGATTGTAGTTGACCTCATCGCTGTTTGCGATCGCAAAGCAGGCGGCATACGCAAATTTATTGGATTCACCCTGAATGAAGTTTGCAAAGGTGTAGTATGCGGTGGATTTTTTCTCGGGAGAAATGACCTTGATGGCTTTTGCCATTTCTTTTTCATTTTCCTTGTTCTCGGTCTGGATCTTGTCGGCCTTGTAACGGTCGTACAGCGCGGAGGCTTCTTCGGCGGTGGTAATATTCACACCCGAGAAGATCACCGTCTCCACCTCAAAGCCGAGGCACATGTAAAAATGATCTTTCAGAATATCGATATATTTACGGTCAATGATCTCTTTTTTGAAATCCTTGTCAATCGTCATCAGCGCAACGTCGTCGCCGAGGTAGACAAGACGGATACCGCCGAACCAGAGCTCAAGCGTGGAGGAGGAAAAGTCCTTGGAAAGGAGCTTGTATACCGCTTGCCATATTTCTTTTAGTTCGTC
>CAYQBT010000043.1:0-9018 GCA_964415775.1 uncultured Lachnospiraceae bacterium | reverse complement strand
GGTCAAACGCAAAATCCACGCTTTTTTGAGTTGTCTTAAAACCCCGAAAGTCCGCATAAGTAAAGGCTTTTCGGGACTTTTGCAAAATCTCGGCTGTAACTGCTAGGCACGCTCCCAAAGCAGGCGCGCTATCAACTGCGCTACATCCCGATGAAAAAATATTCAGTTTTTATACTTGCGAAGAAGCAGGATGGTCGCTGCGACATAATCGGCTTCGCCGCCGGCTTGCGGTGCCGATATTTTTTGCTCGCCATATGGCGAGCAAAATATCGACCGCTACGCCAACGAATCCTCGCTTGATCCGCCACAGGCGGCGCTCGGATGCGTTGCCCAAAGCAGGCGCGCGCTAAGCTACGCTTCTGTTGCAACTAAGGCTCTGTCGATGCAATTGACAATTGCTTGCCACAGCCTAAGTTGCTGCCACGCCTTATTCCTCGCTTGATCTGCCACCGGCAGCGCTCGGAAACGTTCCATCCCGATACAAAAGTATAACTATTATAATACAAACTACCTTAAAAAGTCAAGGTGTTTATGTTTTTCTGTTTTAAGAAAGATTAAGAATTTTATATGTGAAATCTTCCGGAAAAGCTTTGACTATTATATAAATATATGCTATAATACCATGATAAGATAGGTTAGTTATGCAAAGGAGAGGAGTGCCATGCGGATTCTCGGAATTGACCCCGGGTATGCCATTGTCGGTTGGGGTGTTGTAGACTTTGAAAACAGCCGCTTTCGCGTAGTGGATTACGGTTCGATACGCACGGCGGCGGGTACCGATACGGTAGAGCGCCTTGAAAAGATCTACGACGGCATGAACCTCATTCTTGACAAGTATAAGCCGGATCATATGGCAATTGAGGAGTTGTTTTTCAACACCAACCAGACGACCGGCATTGTGGTTGCGGAGGCGCGCGGCATCATTCTGCTTGCCGCAAAGCAGCATGGGCTGAAGATCGGCGAGTACACCCCCTTGCAGGTCAAGCAGGCGGTAGTCGGCTACGGACGTGCCGAGAAAGAGCAGGTCATCCAGATGGTGACCACCATGCTTGGACTGCCAAAGCCCCCAAAGCCGGATGATACCGCCGATGCACTGGCGATCGCCATGTGCCACGGGCACTGTGCCTACTCGCGTATGGCGGGATATTTTAACAAGTAACGGAGATACACTATGTGGATAAGCGACAACTGGAAAGACTATGAACTGATCGACGCGACCGACGGTGAACGACTGGAGCGTTGGGGCGACTATACGCTGATCCGTCCGGATCCGCAGGTGATCTGGAAGGGCGCCGCCACCTCGCAACTCTGGAAGCGTGCGGATGCCTCCTACAAGCGTTCGCGTAGCGGCGGCGGTGCATGGAAGGACAGCCGCGTGCCCGAAAGCTGGACGATCGGGTACAAGAATCTGAAATTTCTTATTAAGCCGATGGGCTTCAAGCATACCGGACTGTTCCCGGAGCAGGCGACCAACTGGGATTGGTTCTCGGAGCTGATTCAAAATGCGGGACGCCCCGTAAGGGTGCTCAACCTCTTTGCCTACACCGGCGGTGCAAGCATCGCGGCGGCGGCTGCGGGTGCATCGGTCTGCCATGTGGATGCCGCAAAGGGCATGGTACAGCAGGCAAAGGAAAACGCGCGTCTCAGCGGTCTTGAAAATGCGCCGATCCGCTATATCGTGGACGACTGCAAAAAGTTTGTCGAGCGGGAGATCCGCCGTGGCAACACCTATGATGGCATTATCATGGATCCGCCGTCCTACGGACGCGGTCCCACGGGCGAGGTCTGGAAGATCGAAGACAGCATTGACGAGTTTATCACGCTCACCGAAAAGGTGCTCTCCGACAAGCCGCTGTTCTTCCTCATCAACTCCTATACTACCGGACTTTCGCCGCTTTCGATGAAGTATATTGCCGATATTCGCATTAAGCCGAAGCGCGGCGGACACAGTGAGGCAATGGAGATCGCACTCCCTGTAAAATCGAGCGGCGCGTTGCTCCCCTGCGGTGCAAGCGTACGCTATGAATTTGAATAGAAAGAGAAGCAAAGGGCAGAACCTTTTTTTATTGCTGAAAATTTATCCTATACCTACACCGATGAGGACGGCGACAGCACCGATGCGCTGAAAGGCGTTTCGTTTACCGTGCATGCCGGCGAATATGTCGCGGTGCTCGGACACAACGGTTCGGGTAAATCCACCCTTGCAAAGCTGCTGAACGGTATTTTGACGCCGAGTGGCGGAAAACTGACGGTGGGCGGACACAGCATCCACGCCGAGATGACCGAGGATGAGGTGTTTGCCGTGCGCCATGATGTGGGCATGGTCTTTCAGAATCCCGACAACCAGCTTGTTGCTACGATCGTGGAAGAGGATGTCGCATTCGGACCTGAAAATCTCGGCATCCCGCGCGAGAAAATGCGCATGCGTGTGGACGATGCGCTGAAGACCGTGGGCATGTACGAACTTCGCGGTAACCAGCCGCACCGCCTGTCGGGCGGGCAAAAGCAGCGCGTCGCAATCGCTGGCGTGATCGCCATGATGCCGAAGTGCATCGTGCTGGATGAATCGACCGCCATGCTCGATCCGCGCGGCAGGGCAGAGGTGATGCAGACCATCCGCCGCTTGAATCAGGACTTTGGCATGACCGTTTTACACATCACGCACTATATGGACGAGGCGGTCATGGCAGATCGCATTCTCGTGGTCAACGACGGCGAGATCTACAAGGATGGCACACCGAAAGAGGTGTTCCGCGACGTGGAGGGACTGCGCCGTGTGGGACTGGATGTGCCGCAAGGGCGCGAGCTTTTGTATGCGCTTTCACTTTCGGGCATTGATTTTGCGGATACCCCTATTGACATAGAGCATTGCGCGGCTTTACTGCTGGAAACGTATACTGCGCAAAAGGAAAAAGGAACGACGAATTTACAATGACAATTTTGGAACTTTCGGATGTGTGCTACACATACGATAAGGGAACGCCCTCGGCAAACGAGGCGCTTTCCCATATTGATCTGAAAATTGAACAAGGCACGATGACGGGGCTCATCGGGCATACCGGGTGCGGCAAATCCACGCTGCTCCGTATGCTCAACGGGCTTTTGCGCCCCGATAGCGGAAAGATCCTGCTTTGCGACCGGGACATCTGGGAGCGTCCCAAGGAGATCTCGCAGGTGCGCTTCCGCGTGGGACTTGTCATGCAATACCCCGAGTATCAGCTTTTTGACGAAACGGTCCGCGCGGATATTGCCTATGGACCGAAGAACATGAAGCTTTCGGACGAGGAGATCGCTCGCCGCGTGGCGGCGGCCGCCGCCTTTGCGGGTGTTGCCCCTGACCTCTTGGACAAATCCCCCTTTGAGCTTTCGGGCGGACAGAAGCGCCGCGTAGCGATCGCGGGCATAATGGCAATGCAGCCGGAGATCCTGGTACTGGATGAACCAGCGGCAGGTCTTGATCCCAAAGGACGCGAGGACATTTTTGCGGGGCTGGATCGCTATCGCCGCGAGAGCGGTGCGACCGTGATCGTGGTCAGCCACAGCATGGAGGATATGGCACGCTATTGCGACCGTCTGGTCGTAATGAACGACGGCATGATCTATATGGAGGGCACGAGGGAAGCGGTGTTCGGTGAATCTGAAAAGCTGATGCAGATCGGTCTCGGCGTACCCGAGATCACGCGCCTCGTGGCAAAACTTCGCGCAGGCGGTATGCCCCTTCCTTCCGAGATCTACACGGTAGAGGCGGCAAAAGCGGCACTGCTTGGACTGCTTGGAGGTGAGCGCGCATGATCAAGGATGTAACACTCGGTCAGTATTTTGCGGGCAACTCGGTCTTGCACAATGCCGATCCGCGCGCAAAACTGCTTTTTTCGCTCCTCTATATTGTGATGCTGTTCTTCGTGCAGAACGCGGCAGGCTTTGTGTTTGTCACCCTGTTTACGGCGGTTTTGGTGCTGCTCAGCGGTGTGCCGCTTTCGATGGTGCTTCGCTCGGTGCGTCCGCTTGCGTTTATCATTTTGTTCACCGCGGCGCTGAACATTTTTTGGACCACGGGGGATACCTTGCTGATTTCGTGGGGCTTTATCCACATTTATTTAGAGGGAATTCTGTTTGCGCTGTTCATGGCACTTCGCATTTTACTGCTGGTGGTGGGCATGAGCGTTTCGCTGACCTATACCACGACGCCGCTTGCGCTGACGGACGGCATTGAGCAACTGCTTGCACCCTTGAAAAAGATTCACGTTCCCGTGCATGATTTTGCGATGATGATGACGATCGCAATGCGCTTTATCCCGACGCTGATCGAGGAGACCGACAAGATCATGAACGCACAAAAGGCGCGCGGCGCCGATTTTGAGAGCGGTGGGCTTGTGGCAAAGGCAAAGGCTCTGATCCCAATTCTGATACCGCTGTTCGTGTCGGCATTCAAGCGTGCGGACGATCTGGCGATTGCCATGGAATGCCGCTGTTACCGCGGCGGAGAGGGCAGAACTAAGCTCAAAGAACTTCGCTACGGCAAGTGCGATTTGTTGCTTTTGATTTTCGGCGCGGTCTTCATCGCAGGCATTCTGCTTTGCAACGCATTTTTACCCTATATCACGATTTAACAAAGAAAAGGAGTGCCCCCGCTATGAAGATATTGCTCAGACTGAAATATCTCGGCACCGCGTTTTGCGGCTGGCAGTATCAGCCGGGCGCGCGTACCGTACAAAAAACGATGACCGATGCGGCGGAGGCGCTGTTCGGTGAAAAATGCAACATCACCGGATGCAGTCGCACCGACAGCGGCGTGCATGCCAACGATTTCGCCGCCACGGTCGAGCTTTCCGAGACGGCAAACCAGATCCCGCCCGATCGTATCCCGATAGCCTTTGCCCCGCTTTTACCGAGCGATCTTTCTGTAGTCTCGGCGGAGACGGTAGCAGAGGATTTTCACCCGCGATACGGCGTTCTGTATAAGGAATATGTATATAAAATCTATGTTTCGCCCGTTGCCGATCCCTTTCTGTACGGCAGGGTGTGGCACTATACGGGGCGACTGGTGCCCGATGCAGTCGATCGGATGAATGCCGCGGCGGCGGTGCTTGTCGGCAAGCAGGATTTTGCCTCCTTTATGGCGGCGGGCTCTAAGATCGAGGATACCGTACGCACGGTGCGATACTGCACCGTGGAGCAAAATGGCGAATTGCTCACGATCCGCATTGCGGCTGACGGCTTTCTCTACAACATGGTGCGCATCATCGCAGGCACGCTGATGCGTGCGGCATGCGGCAAGCTGGATGCGGACGGTATGGCGAAGATCCTTGCTGCGAAAAACCGTGCCGCCGCGGGACTGACCGCCCCGCCGGACGGCTTATACTTAAATAAGGTAGAGTATTAAGAAAGGAGAACGGTATGAAACGACTGCCCGCGGCAGAGCCGGCAGAAGCCGAACCCATAAACGAATACTATGCCCGCGTCAGCCGAAAATTGCGGAATACAAAGTATCTGCTTCTTTTGCTGATGGTCGTTTCGGCTGTGCTCATTCTGTTTGCGTATCGCGGCGGCTTCACCTATGAGAATCTGCGGTACCTCTTACGCGATATTGACGAGGCGGGACATACGAATATAGCGGCGGATGCGGTGTACTATACCGCAGACGATACCAACACGTATCTGTATTTCCGCGGTGACTTTGCGGTCGCTTCTTCGGATGGAGTTGCTTTTCACCGTGCGCTTGGCAGCCGTTCCTTTGTAGATGCGGTTTCTTTCAAGGCACCGCTCCTTGTCGGCTCCGAAAAATATATGCTCGCCTATGATACGGGCGGGCAGAGCCTGTATGTGTACAACTCAATCGGTCGCGTGTACAGCGAAACGTTTGATACCCCGATCGTAGACTGCGCGGCGGCGGATAACGGCAGTTTTGCCGTGCTTCTTAAGAATACGGTCGGCGGGTACACCGTCCGCCTGTATGATAAAAACTTTAAACCTACGGCAACGCTGACCAGAGACGGCTATGTCTACTCGATCGGATTTTTCGGAGACGGCAGGCTCTACCTTCTGGAGAGCGCATTGGAGGATGCCGCGCTGTATACCGATGTTTCGCTGTATACGGTGGGTGCGGATCGGATGGATACCACTCTGCGGGAAAGCGGGCTTGTACTGCGCGCAGAGCAGACGGATGACGGAATGCTTCTTCTGACCGATCGCGGCGTAACTTTTTTCGATACGCAAAGCGAAAAAGTCCTTTCGCATTCGTTTGGTACAGCAGATGTCCTGTTTGCGGATACAACCGAGCAGGGAACTGCGGTATTGCTCGATGAAAACGCATCCGGTGCGGCATACGGTGCGTACGCGTATTTTGCAAACGGCGAGCACTATTCGTTTTCGGTACCGAAAGGCGCGAAGGGAATTGCCCTTTGCAAGGATAGCGTATGCCTGCTTTACGATGGCAGTCTTACGGTACACGACGGCGATGCAGTCCGCGAGATCGTGATCCCCGAGGGGGGACGTACGCTGCTGCCGCGCGATGACCGTTCGGTGATCGTATGCTTTAACGACTATGCAAAGATCTTTGAGATCCGATGATTGGGGAGGATAGACTATGTATCTTGCAATTGACATTGTTATTGTAGCCGTCATGGCGGCGGTGATCTTCCATGCGGCGAAGCGCGGCTTTATCGTCACGCTGTTCAGCCTGCTTTCCACCATAGCATCTGTAATCGTTGCGGTGCTGTTTTACAAGGAACTCGGTGTCTACTTTTACGATGCGTTCGTGCTGGAGACCGTGGCACCGTATATCAGCGATCTTGCGCAAAAAGCGATCGCCGAAACGGGCACGACGGTAGACCTTGCCGCACTGGTGAGCGAACTGCCCGAGGGGCTTCGCTCAGCGATCGAAATGACGGGCATTGATCCTGCGACGCTTGTACAGCAAGCGACGGACAGCGCAGGTGTTGGCGCAGAGGCATTTGCGACCATGGCAGACGGCTTTGCCGCATCCCTGTCGGAGTCGATTGCAAACGCGATCGCGTTTGCGGCACTTTTCTTTGGTGCGCTGATCTTCTTGAACCTTGTATGCTTTATACTCGATAAGCTGTCTAAACTGCCGCTTTTAAACGGCACAAACAAATTCCTCGGCATGGCGCTCGGCGTACTGGAGGCACTCGTGCTCGGCATCGTGCTGGCGCATGTTTCTGCGATGCTGTGCAGTGCATACGGCGCGATCGCAGAGGACTTTACCTTTACCAATGTGGCTGAAAATACATATGTCGCAAGGCTGCTGCTTTCGATCAGTCCCTTTTAAACTTCTTTGATTTTTCTTCCCCGGAGGTGTGTTATGCAAAAAAAATTCATTCCGAATATTCTGTCGGTGATCCGTCTTTGTATGGTACCGCTCTTTGTATCCGTTTTCTTTTGGAACTATCCGGAGCATGTGTGGTATGCGGTGCTGATCTTCTTCTTGGCGGGCGCTACGGATGTGGTGGACGGCTGGCTTGCGCGGCGAAATAACTGGGTGAGCAACGTCGGAAAGATCTTGGATCCCACCGCGGACAAACTCATGCAATGCGCGGCGCTGATCTGTCTTTACAGCAAGGCGATCATCCCCATGTGGTTGATGATTGCGTATATCACGAAGGAGTTATTGATCCTGCTCGGTGCGATCGTTGTCTTTCGCAAAAAGAGCGTGGTGGTCAAGAGCAACTTCTGGGGCAAGTTCGCGGTTTGTGTATTCTACGCATCCATTGCCGCATTGATCGGCCTGCAGAACGCAACGGAGGAGATTAGAATGATGTGGACGGGTGCGATCTGCGTTGCCATGCTGTGCTTTGCGATCGTTGCGCTTGTGCAGTATGTCAGAGAGTATACGAAAACCAAACAGGAAAAGTGAGTTAATCCCGGAAAGGAATCCATAGATGGAAATGTGTGCAAGATGCCACAAGCGCATGGCTGTGGTGTTTATTACAAGACTGGAAAACGGCGAATCCAAAAATGAGGGTATCTGCCTCAAATGTGCCAAGGAGCTCGGCATCAAGCCGATCGACGATATTCTGAAAAAGATGGGCATTTCAAACGAGGATTTTGAGCAGATGACCGAGGATGCCGAGGAGTTTATGCAGGGTATGATCCCTGCCGAGGACGGTGAGGAGCAAAATCCCCCCGACGGCGGCGCACCTGCGATCGATTTCAATAAGGTACTGCGCGAAAGCGGGCTTGGCGGCGAGGGCGGAGCCAAAAACAGCGCCCAAAGCAGACAGTCCGCGCAGGGGAATCCGAAGAAGAAATTTCTCGATGCGTATTGCCAGAACGTGACCGCCAAGGCACGTGAGGGCAAGCTGGATCGCATCGTCGGACGTGAGCGCGAGCTTGCCCGTGTGATCCAGATCCTCTGCCGCAGGCAGAAAAACAACCCCTGTCTGATCGGTGAGCCCGGTGTCGGCAAGACGGCGATCGCCGAGGCGCTGGCGCAAAAAATTGCCGCCGGCGATGTCCCCTACAAACTCAAAAACTGTGAGATCTATCTGGTGGATCTCACTGCACTCGTTGCGGGAACGCAGTTCCGCGGACAGTTTGAGTCCCGCATCCTCGGTCTCATCCGTGAGGTCAAGGAGGCAGGGAACATCATCCTTGTGATCGACGAGGTGCATAACATTGTTGGTGCGGGCGATGCTGAGGGCAGCATGAATGCCGCCAACATTCTGAAGCCTGCGCTTTCGCGCGGCGAGATCCGCGTGATCGGCGCGACCACGCTCAACGAATACCGTAAGCATATTGAAAAGGATTCGGCGCTCGAACGCCGTTTCCAACCGGTCATCGTGAATGAGCCTTCTGTCGCCGACAGCATAAAGATGCTTGCGGGCATCAAGCATTACTACGAATCGTATCACAATATCCGCATTCCCGAAAGCATTCTTTCGCTTGCGGTCACGCTCTCCGAGCGGTATATCACCGACCGCTATCTGCCCGATAAGGCAATCGACCTGCTCGATGAGGCCACCATACCGGAATACTACCACGGCGAGTTGCCTCAGGATA
>CAYQBT010000042.1:5141-9091 GCA_964415775.1 uncultured Lachnospiraceae bacterium | reverse complement strand
AGTCTTCATTTTTTTCTTTAGCTCTATACCCTAAAGGCTCTATTACATCTAAATAGAAGCCGTCGTCGCCTGTGATGAATGTCCAAAAACGTTGCCCACATAATTTGAAATACTCACCTTTATCCGGGGATTCGTCTTTTCCATAACAGCATCCATTGATTGCAACAATGTGTATTCCTGCATTTTGGGTTCGCAAAGTTTTTGCAGCTGTTTTAAAGTTGTCTTTCATCTTTTTTATTTGGCTACTGTTCCCCCAATTAGGTCCGGATTTTATTGTGATTATATATCGAGTATTATCTTTGTTTATTTCCAAATCAATTCCTGTTATTCCTGATTTATAGCCACCTAAAGTTTCTTGGCTAACAAATATGGCGAGCTTTTCCAGAAATTCACCGAAAATCGTCTCTTCTTGCGAAATCAGATAAGCATCGGTTAAATTCTTTACAAATTCTTCACACGTTTGAATGTTTTTGGCTTTAAATAAATACGGGTTTTTACGTTTAATGATTTTTTCAAGATTGATTTTTTTCAATGCATTAAGTTTGTTTGTATGAAATTCAGTAATATTCGCATTAATAAAATCTACTATCTTTTCAGGGGCGATTCTTTTGGTTCCTTCTATACTTTCTCTTGCCATGTTGCAATACTCCTTTTCTTTATCGATTCCGACATATTTTCGATTCATCTTTTTCGCTACAGCGGCAGTTGTTCCAGAGCCGACAAAAGGATCTAAAACAATATCTCCTTCTCTCGTAAAAAGATTTATGAACCATTTGGGTAATTCTTCGGGGAAAGCGGCGCTATGGTTCTTGTTCGCACATTCAGTTGCTAAATATAAAACATTTGTTGGATACACAGTTTCTTTTCCTACCCAATTGGAAACATTTTTCCCAAAACCGCTATTGTTTTTTGCCTCGTCTCGGATTTTATCGGTTGCACTAAGATTTTTCAACCGAGATTCTGCCCAAGTTCCTATTGGTATTTTTACTGCGTCTTGATACATTGCAAAATTTTTGCTTTTATTAAATTGCAAACAGCGTTCCCAAGCGTCTCTAAAACGATTTGGCCATTTGCCCGGAAAGCAATTCTTTTTGTGCCAAATGAATTCTTCTGTCCAAAGCCAACCTTGTTTGCGTAATTGCATAATAAGATCAAGTACATAAGTGCTACGTTCGCCCTCTACTACTTTTTCTTTGATATTCAAAATGAAAGTTCCTGAAGGCTTTAGGACTCGCAAAAACTGTTTCGACCTTGGAAGAAACCATTTCACATATTTATCTGGTGCCATGCCGCCGTATGTATTTTTTCTATTATCTGCGTATGGTGGCGAGGTTATAATTAGATCTACAGAATTATCCGGAAGAGCCTTTAGAACCTCCAGACAATCGCCACAAATGATTTGGTTGATTGGCAAAATGTTTTTCATGCCGTAAACTCCTTTAACATCGTTTAAAAAGGTAGAAAACGGTTATTAAATTCTATTATACATGACTTTACATAGAAATACAAATATTTTTTATATTTATTGCAAAAAGAATGAAATGCTGTTATACTATAAGATAACGAAGAAATAAATAATTATCAATGAGAGTAACGGCTTTACACAAATCGATAGGGGACGGCGCCTTCGACGTCCCGAATAAACTTTCATTTCTCCCATCCCCTCATTTCCAAGGAGGAACCTTATGTCCACATTCAGCTTTAGCTTGCTGTATCCCTCGCCGGAACTGCGTGCCAAGCACGCCTCGGCAGAAAACCGCCCTTTGGTCTCGGGCGAGACGGCAGAGAGTCTCGGGCTTGCCGAACTGCTCAAACTGAAAAACAGCTCGCTTTGCGAGTATTTTACCGCCGACAAGAGCGTGATCGCCTACCGTGCAGAGATCTTTGCCGATATGCTTGCCGTGCCCGAGGTTGCCGCGACCTTTATCAAAGTGCTTCCCGTGCTTGCCGACATCGGCGAGCTTCGCCGCATGTCTGCCGCCTCTGAGCGCACGACCGATGAATATCTGCTCTCGCTGTCGGAGATCGAGCTGTACATATCCTCGGTGGAGATCCTCCGGGACGGACTTCTGCCCGTCCGCGACAAACTGAAAAGCAGATCGCTTGGCTCTTTGTGCGATTATATACAGACGATCGCCGAGAGCGAATACTATACCGAGCTGAACCAAAAGCTCTCCGAGCTCACAAACCGCGTGCGCGATATCAAGAGCATCACCCTCGGCATCAATCTCGATGCCACGCTTCGCGCGGATAAATGCGGTGTGCTTTCGATCAATCCGAAGCCCTTCAAGTCGGGCGATACGATCGACAAGATCCTGCGCATGAGCTTTGCAAACGACGAGTATACCCTCATCGCGCCGCTTTCGCCGTTTGCCAAGGGACAAAACGACAATCAGAAGACCGCTATGAGTATTGCGATCAACACCGCGATCGGCGATGTGTTCAAGTCCTCGGTGCGCTCCTGGAAGAAGATCGTGCAGTCGTACGTGCTGGACAACACCAATTTCCTCATCGAGGTCATGCCCGAGATCGAATTTGTCATTTGCGCAACTCGTCTGATGGAGACCTTACGCGAAAAGGGCTTGCCGCTTTGTACGCCCACGCTTGCAGATGCGGATGCCAACGCATTTGCCGCCAAGGGGCTGTACAATCCCGCCGTGGCTCTCGCCATCGAAGAGCCGAGCGTGGAAAACGACTTCGCCTTTGACGAGGACGGCATGATCTATATCCTTACCGGACCGAACCGCGGCGGCAAGAGCGTCATCACCTGCGCGGTCGGACTTGCAGCGGCATTCTGCCAGCTTGGTATGCTTGTCCCCGCAAGAGAGTTCACCTTCAGCCCCGCAAGCGGTATCTTCACGCATTTTCCGACCGAAAGCGGAGACACGGTAGACAAGGGACGACTCGGCGAGGAATGTGCCCGTCTCAACGATATTTTTGCCGCCTGTGACCGCAGTTCGATCGTATTGCTCGATGAGTCGCTGTCCTCCACCGGCGCCTATGAGGCCTCTTATATCGCGGCAGAGGTGTTGCTCGGCTTTGCCAAGGTCGGTTGCCGAACGATCTTCTCCACGCATCTGCACACGCTTGCCGCCAAGGTGGATGAGCTGAATGCCGACGCCGCCTCTTTCGGCGGTTCGAAAATGGACACGCTGGTTGCCAAGATCGCCGAGGACGGTACGCGCTCCTTCAAGATCCTGCGTCAAAAGCCGGACGGCAAGTCCTACGCCCGCGACATCGCCGAAAAATACGGCCTGTCGCTTGACAAAATTACCGAAACAATAGCGAAGAAATAAATTCCGCAAACCGGTAGGGGACGGCGCCTACGACGTCCCGCTATACAGAAAGGAACACACCTATGGATAAAAAGATTCTTGAACTCTTAGAAAGTGACGGAAGATTGTCTGCAAAGCAGATCGCAATGATGCTCTCCAAGGAAGAGGGCGACATCAAAAAGATCATCGAAAACTACGAAAAAGAGGGTATTATCCTCGGCTATAAGACCATCGTAGACTGGGATAAGACCGACCGCGAATATGCCACCGCGCTCATCGAGCTTAAGGTTACCCCGCAGTACAACCGCGGCTTTGACGCGATTGCAGAGCGCATCTACAATTACCCCGAGGTGCAGAGCGTATATCTGATGTCCGGCTCCTATGACCTTTGCGTCATCCTCGAGGGCAAGACCATCCGCGAGGTCGCACTCTTCGTTGCACAGCGCCTTGCACCGCTGGAGGCGGTGCTCTCTACCGCGACGCACTTCGTGCTGCGCAAGTATAAGGACAAGGGCGTTATTTACGGCCCCGCAAACTTTGACGAGAGAGGAAACTGCAACTGATGGATTATTCAAAACTGCTTTCCGATAAGGTGCAGGTGATAAAACCGTCAGGCATACGCAAGTTTTTCGATATGCTCAGCGAAATGAAGGATGTCATCGGACTTACCGTTGG
>CAYQBT010000042.1:0-5131 GCA_964415775.1 uncultured Lachnospiraceae bacterium | reverse complement strand
CCGGATTTTCCGACTCCGTATCATATTTCAAATGCCGCTGTCGAATCGATCACCAAAAATAAGACCTACTACACCTCCAACAGCGGTCTGCCCGAGCTCAGAGAGGGTATCGCCGCTTACCTTGACCGCCGTTTTGACCTGCACTATGACGCAAGGAGTGAGATCATTGTCACCGTCGGCGGCAGTGAAGCGATCGATATGGCGCTGCGCGCCATCATCAATCCCGGCGATGAGATCATCGTGCCCGAGCCCTGCTTTGTCTGCTATTCGCCCCTGATCGAGATCATGGGCGGCGTGGCGGTACCGCTGTATACCGAGGTCAAGGATCTGTTCAAGATCACACCCGAGAAGCTTGCGCCGTTGCTGAATGAAAAGACCAAGGCGATCATTCTTTCCTACCCGAACAATCCGACCGGCGCGATCATGACAAAGGAGGATCTTGCAAAGATCGTTCCGATGCTGATCGAGCACGATGTGCTGGTGCTTTCGGATGAGATCTACGGGGAGCTTACCTACACCTGCCCGCACACCTCGATCGCGACCTTTGACGGTATGCGTGAGCGCACTATCGTCGTCAACGGATTTTCTAAGGCGTATGCCATGACCGGCTGGCGACTCGGCTATGTGGCGGCACCGCACCCGATCCTTGAGCAGATCCTGAAGCTGCATCAGTACGGCATTATGTGTGCATCCACTGCTTCGCAGTTTGCAGGCGTGGAGGCGGTCAATAACGGCGATGCCGATATTCAATACATGAAAGAGCAGTACGACTTCCGCCGCACCTATGTGGTGACCCGTCTGCGTGCGATGGGCATTGACTGCTTTGAGCCGGAGGGCGCGTTCTACGTCTTCCCGCGCATTGACAATTTCGGCATGTCGAGCGAGGAGTTCTGCCAGAGACTTTTAGACGAAAAGCGCGTTGCGATCGTGCCCGGCGATGCATTCGGTGCCGGCAGTGAGGGCTTTGCGCGTATTTCGTATGCCTACTCGATCGATCACCTCACCGCGGCACTCGACCGTATGGAAGAATTTATCAAGGATCTGAAATAATGGAAAAAGCAAAGTTAGAGCGCATCAATTTTTTGGCGCACAAGTCGAAGGAGACAGAGCTTGCCGCTGCGGAAAAGGAAGAGCAGGCGGCGCTTCGCGCCGAGTATATTGCGGAGATCCGTATGTCGTTTGGCGCAATGATGGATAACACCGTGATCCAGCGCCCCGACGGATCCAAAGAACCGCTCAAAAAGAGCACAAAAACAAAGCATTAGAGAAAGATGGCGGTTGTTGACACGCATAAACTCGTAGGGGACGGCGCCTCGACGTCCCGCAAGAACCTAAAGATGCAGACCATGCAATACTATATCGAAAAATATGACTCTGTCACCTCGACAAACGACCTTGCAAAAGAGCGCGCAAAAAGCGGTGCACCTGCAGGACTTGTCCTTGTCGCAGATCGGCAGACCGCGGGACGCGGACGCATGGGGCGCTCCTTTTACTCGGAGGACGGCGGACTGTACATGAGTATTCTCCTGCGCCCCGAGGGGGACGCGGCAGATGCACTTTCCATCACCACGCGCGCGGCAGTTGCCGTGGCAAAGGCGATCGAAACACACACCGGATGCGCGGCGGCGATCAAATGGGTGAACGACATCTACCAAAACGAAAGAAAGGTCTGCGGCATCCTCACCGAGGGACAGATAAAGCCGGATGGCGACATGGAATATGCCATTTGCGGCATCGGCGTGAATCTGCGCGAGCCGAGCGGCGGCTTTCCCGAAGAGCTGCGCGAGGTCGCAGGGGCGATCTTCGGCAAAGACGAGCCCTTTGACCGCGATGCCCTTGTCGAAACGATCCTGCAAAACTTTTTTTCGGGCGATGCAGATTGCTACGACGAGTATGTCAAGCGGGACATGCTCCGCGGCAAGACGGTGACCGTCCTTCGCGGAGGCGAGCCGCTCTGTACGGCAGAGGTTCTCGGCATCGACCGCGACTTTTCTCTTAGAATCCGCCTTGTCGACGGCAGTGTGACCGCGCTCCGGACCGGCGAGGTTTCGGTAAAAACTGTATAAAAATAGCCTGTTGCGATTGCAACAGGCTTATTTTTTTTAATTGAAAAATGCGTCTACGCCGTTTGCGAGAGCGTCTGCAAAGGTCGATTGCCAAGCCTCGTCTTTCAGCTTTTCGGCATCCGACTTGTTGGTGATAAAACCGCACTCTACAAGCACGGAGGGAACAACCGTTTTATAGATAACGGTATAGCAATCTTCGCCGATCATTTCCATAAGCGAAACCTTCTTTGCATCGGGGAAGGCTTTTTCGATTGCTTTCTTACAATCGGTCGCAAACTCTTTGTCGTACTTGGTCGAGTTCGGGGTGTTTACGGGGTAGTAGATGCGCGTACCGTATACGTTCTGGCTCTGCGGATAGGCATCGCAGTGCAGGGAAATGAATAGGTGTGCGTCCTGCGCATTGGAGAAGCCGCAACGCTCGCTCGGACCGTACATTGCCTTGCCGTCGTCATACTCGGTATACGGCTTGGTCTTGCCGTCATGCGTCAGCACTACGGTGTAGCCGCGGTCTTCAAGTACCGCCGCAAGCTTTTCCGCGATTGCAAGCGTAAGATCGGATTCGGTGATGTCGCCGAGGTATTCCTCATGCACCGCACCGGGATCGACCAGACCGTGTCCGGGATCGATCACCACGCAGAGCGTGCCGTCCTTTTTCGCCTGTGTCATGCGGTTTTTGATCTCTTTTTCGCCGAGAGGCGTGTATACCAGCACATTCGGTGCGGCGGTCAAAGACGTGGTAGCCACGGAGGTCGCCACGGGCGCAGTGGTCGTAACCGCCGCGGTGGTCTCGGGAGGCGTCGTCGTTTCGGGTGCAAGTGTGGTTTCGATCGGGGCAGCCGTGGTTACTTCGCCTGTAGTCACAGATACATCGGTATCGCCGCAGGCGGTGCAGAGCAACGCACATACGAGAACCGCGCAAAGCGGCATAGTATTTTTCATAATGATCTCCCTTTCGACAGGATAGTACCTTATATTATAAAGAAAGCACGCGGATTTGTCAATCACCGTTTTTTAAGGTTTTTTTAAGAAGTTTTAAGATTGGTAAAAAGATATTGACAATTCTTCCGTTCTATGGTATCATAACTGTACTAACACGAATAATACACAGAAAGGAGATTATTATGAGCCGCATTTACGTGGATCTGCGCAGCCGAACGCCGATCTTTGAGCAGATCATCGAGTCGGTGCGCGATCTTGTCATCCGCGGTCTGCTTGCGCCCGATGAGCATTTGCCTTCGGTGCGGTCGCTTGCCGCAGAGCTTGCGATCAATCCGAACACCATTCAGAAGGCGTATGGCGAACTGGAACGGCAGGGCGTGATCTATTCGCTGGCAGGCAGGGGAAACTTTGTCGCATCGGATATTTCCGCACTGCAGACAGCGCATCGCGCCGAGCTGCTTCGCTTGGTCGAAACGGCGGCGCTCGCCGCGAAAGGGTACGGCATCGCGGAGGACGAGATCTTACAAACGGTCAAACAGACACTCATATCCAAAGGAGGAAACGCGCATGATTAAGATCTGTGGCGTCACAAAGTATTACGACGACTTCAAATCGCTGGACGCGATCCACGCCGAGATCGCGGACGGCTCCATTTTCGGACTGGTCGGCTCCAACGGCTCGGGAAAATCCACCCTGCTTCGCGTCATGAGCGGTATTTTCCGTGCCGAAGGCGGCGAGGTCCTGTACGACGGCGAAAACGTGTATGAAAACGTCGCGCTGAAGGACAAGATCGTCTATCTTTCGGACGATCAGTTCTTCCTGCCGAACACTACGCTCGGCGATATGGCAAAGTTGTACGCCTCTGTCTATTCCTCTTTCTCTTTTGAGGAGTACAACAAGCTTCTGCACATCTTTTCGCTAAGCGCCACGCGCAAGATCTCGACCTTTTCCAAGGGTATGCAAAAGCAGGCGGCGATCTTGCTCGGACTTGCGGCAAAGCCGCGGTATCTGCTCTGCGACGAGACCTTTGACGGTCTCGATCCCGTGATGCGTCAGCTTGTCAAGCGCATCCTTGCCGATGCGGTTGCCGAGCATGGGCTCACCCCCATTATCGCATCGCACAACCTGCGGGAGCTGGAGGACATCTGCGACCATATCGGACTGCTCCACAAGGGTGGCATCCTGTTTGAAAGCGAGATCGACTCGCTCAAAGAGAACATCCATACCGTACAGGCGGTATTTTCCCGCGAGATCGGCACAGAGGAGATCGCGGCGATCGGCACCGTGTCGATCAAACAGCGCGGCAGTATGGTGACCGCGGTGGTGCGCGGCACCGAGGACGAGGTGCGTGCCAAGGTCGAGGGACTTGCCCCCGACTTCTATGAGATCATCCCGCTTACGCTTGAAGAAATCTTTATTAGTGAAATGGAGGAGAGAGGCTATGACTACACAAAAGTTGTCTTCTGAAAAGCTTTTGGACAGGGCACTGTTTAGGAATATGACGCGCCGCCGTCTGCCGCATATCCTCGTTGCGTTTTTGGCAAATTTCTTCAGCATATCCGTGCCGTTCCTTTTCTGGATGGGCGATCGGTTGACGCGGTATCAGGTCGGAATTACGTCGTTTGATGTGTTTATAGAGCGTTCTGCAGAGGACGTGCAGACGACCATGACCTTTAACCTTGTGATGATGTTCATCCTCGGCATCTATTTCGGCATTATCACGCTTGGTTACATGATGAAGCGCCGCAGCGCGCATTTCTATCATGCACTGCCGCAAAAGCGCGAGACGCTGTATACCACCAGCATTTTCAGCGCGCTGACCTGTGCGGCGATCGGCGGCGCTGTGAACCTTGTGATCGCACTTCTCGAGATCGCGGCGCACTCGATGTTTGCTCCCGAGGTGCTTAGCGTGTTCTTCTTGCTGCTCGCTAAGAATATCCTATACTTTGTAGTTGCCTATTCGATCACCGTTTTTGCGGGCAGCTTCTCAGGCAGCGGACTCGTGCAGTTTTTGATGAGTCTTGTGATCCTGTTCTATCCTGTGGCTACCTATGCGGGCATCATTCTGATGCGCAGCCTCCATACATCCTATTTCTGGGCAGATTACTACTACGGGCAGGACATTC
>CAYQBT010000041.1:0-9221 GCA_964415775.1 uncultured Lachnospiraceae bacterium | reverse complement strand
GGCGGGAAATAGTCAAGGGGGAGCGCAAAGAAGTTTTGCGACCGAGAACCCTGCCACGATGCAAAACGGCGTACAGGGCGAAAAATCGGGTGCTGTGGCGCATGATGCGATCGAGCGCATGGCGGCGTTTATGGGCAAGATCGGGCAGAATACCATGCGGCAGTTCTATCTTGGGGACGTGCCTGCGCTTGACTACGCCGAGGCAATGACGCGCTACTACAACGCAGGACGTGAGGGTGAGACGGTAGACTTCCGAAGCCAAAACGACGTGCTCAATGAGAAGCAGCGTGAGGCGGCGTATAAGGCGGGGCAGTTCGATGCGGAGAATGCACTTGCCGAGACGAAGGGCGCACCCGGCACGGTCAAGGTGGCAAGCGGTGTAAAGGTATCGAAATTCTTTCTTCGCCGCTTGGAGAAGCTTGCCAAGGCGCTTAACGTTTCGATCACGATCGGCGGCAGATCTCCCGTGGAAAACGGCGTGCAGGACAGAGGCTATATCACCGAGGACGGGCATATTCATATCTACGGGGATGCAACCGTTAAGCTCGAGGATGGGCGCGTGCTCAAAGGCGAGCAGGCGGCGCTTATGATCGTGCTCGGTCACGAGCTGACGCACCGCTTACAGGCACTTGACGAGGATAGCTATAACCGTTTCAGCGACTACGTTCTCTCGATCCCCGGCATGCGCGATACGGTCAATGCGCTTATGGAGACCAGAAGCTGGTCAAAGGAAAAGGCGGAAGCGGAAGCGGTCTGCGATTTTGCGATGCAGTATTTGTTTACCGACAAGAAGACGATCCGCGAGGTCACGCGCAAGCATAATAAGGTTGCAGAGGCGTTCCGTGCGTTTTTCGAGCGGGTAGCTGAGCAGCTTGGCATGGACAAATACAGCGATATGTCCTACTCGGAGGCGCAGTTTGCCAAGATAATTGACGAAGCCGCGCGCCTCTGGAACGATGCGTATAACCAGTCGGTACAGAATGTCAAAAACGGCGTGGAAATAAAAAACACCGCCGACGGCGATGTGAAGCATAGCGCCATTCGTTTGGATAACGATGGTAACGAGTTCGTAGATGTTGATATTACCACAATGGTAAACACATCACAGACAGGAGAGCAAATAGCCACCATACTATCGGATATTGTTAAAAAAAAGTTTACTGATTTTGTAAAGGTTAAAGGTCAAAAAATTGGTATTAATCAAAAAACTGCCGGAGAATGGCATATGTCAAAAAGTGCACAAGCACTAAAAAGACTTGACTATGGTATGTTTTTGGACAAAGCCAACGCTTTTAACAATGCCGATGAACTATTGAAAGTGGCAAAAAACTACATTGGCGAGGAGAAAAAGCATACTCGGAAAGATAATTTCGTAGAATTTGCTCGCGGGGTTGTTAATTTCAAAGTAGGTACTAACGGGTACGCAGCGGATATAATTGTCGGCACCACGAAGTCCGGTGCAGCAATTCTATATGACATTGTAAATGTTCAAAAAAAGAAAATAGCAAGTATGACCGATACGACACAAGATCGTAGGCTGGGCACACTTGCTAACAACAATGTAACACAAAAAGTACCTGTTGTCAATAGTCAGTCTATGCAAAATTCGCAGAATAATTCAAACTCTGATCAAAAATCCACCTCGGGCACGGAGGACATTCTCTTTGACAACCTCAAAAATCAGCATGGTACAATAAAGCCGGGTGAGAATCCTGCGCGAGACGTGGCGGTTCCGAAGAAGAGTGCGGACGGCAAAAACGTGTCCTACACGGTGCGTACAGCAATGGAAGCGGAAGCGACACCCGATGATATGATCCCAACGCTCGAGCAACTGGTTGCTGACGGTGCTTTCTCGTATGAGACGATTACCGACAAGGAGTCAATGGCTGCAGCAGAAGCGGAGATTACCGAAAACGGATTTAAAGAAACGCTTACCTCATGGTATCGAAGGGTAGGCCGCGGAAAAGAAAAAACGAGAGCGACTGCAACAGTCACTCTCGTTTTTTTAATACTTTTGAATGGAGTATCTTTGGTTGAGAATCTGCCAAAGCACCGGCGAATCATATTCGAGAGACATGATGTTTACGCCGCCGATCCCCAACCTGTCTACCAGATCCATCTTTTCGGAGATGGATCGAGCATCTTCATAATGCACGATATGCCGTTCTCCACCTTTTCTGTTGGAATCGTCGTATTGGATGTAAGGCGTGCGTGTCTCTGTGTTAAACTCGGCAGGAACATGGTGACGGTGTGTTAACATAATACCGTCCGAAGCATTTAAAATTTGCTTTTGATACCGATTACCGATTTGCGTATAGTCGATGCCGAAGGTCGGAATGCCCAATAAAACTTTCTCTTTATTCTGAAGGATGATATTGTTATCAGCGATGCTTTCGATTCTGTCCAGTGGTGCGGCAGGAGAGGCATTGGCAGTATCGTCCCAGATGTAGCTCCACAAAGGAACAAGGGAAGCTGTATCCGCTATATTTTCTTCATTTGTATCGAATCCGTCAATCGGAAAGAGTGGGGAGGTACATATCAGATCATTTTCATTACAAACACCTTGCAATGCAAGCAGCATATCTGCAAATCTGTATCCGGTTTGGGCATCCAGTCCCGCCGCACTGACTTCTACGCCGGAGAAGCCGTTTGCTTTTGCAGTTTCGACAGCGCTTTGGATAAATGTTTCGGTATAGTCCGGAGAATTCAGTAGTTTTACAATACACTCGCCGTTCCATTTACCTCTTTCGTTGGTGCAATCCAGCGATAACACCGGCAGTGCGCGATATTTTTTTGCAAGTGCTACCATCGGAGCAGTATTTTGCAATAAAGAAACTCTTCCGTTATCAATATGGGATGCATTTTGTAGTACCAAAACAGAAATATACGGTAGGTATTTTTCAATCATCTGCATAGATGCGTCTCCTGTATACGCAGAAACGATGATTTGGTGCGCATTGGTACGGTCATATGAAAGATTCAGCGTTTGTGACGGTCTGAGCTGATTTGTGTTTAGTTGTGGATTGTTTTGCAGAATTGAAAGAACGCTGGTGTCGTTCTCCTTTGCGATGCTGTCGAGCGTATCCCCTCCCCGAACGGAGCAGGTTTTGCACGGGCGGCTGATGATCAGTGTTTGCCCCTGCACTAACTTTTTTGTTGGGTCTAAAAAATTATCGGTGATGATTCTGGTTTCGGGAATTCCGTATTGTTTAGAAATAGAATAAATCGTGTCGCTTGGCGTGACGGTATGGATGATCATATTGCACCTCAACTATGTTTTCTAACAGTATATGCAGTTTGGCAAACAAAATTCTACTGCTCGGAATGACGCAAAAAAATCTGCCCATACTACTTGTATCAGTATTTGCAGGAGGAAAAGATGGGAAAGGTAAGTATTACAAAAGTTTGCGGCAGAGAGATTCTGGATTCAAGGGGAAATCCCACTGTAGAGGCAACCGTTATGCTCAGTGACGGTTCGGCGGGTATGGCAAGCGTCCCCTCGGGTGCTTCAACCGGAATATTTGAGGCACACGAACTGCGGGATACAAGCAGTGCACGCTACTGTGGTAAGGGAGTTCTGGAGTCAATCTGTAACATTAATAAAAAGATTCAGCCGGCTCTTATCGGTGTATCTGTCTATGAGCAACATGAGATCGATACGATCATGCGTGAGATTGACGGAACAGAGAACAAATCAAAGCTGGGCGCTAATGCGATTCTGGCAGTGTCAATGGCATGCGCGCGGGCGGCGGCAAATTCCTATCACATGCCGCTGTTCAAGTATATTGGGGGCATGTCTGCATATGGTCTGCCGGTTCCAATGATGAATATTCTGAACGGCGGTGTGCACGCATCCAACAATATTGACATTCAGGAGTTCATGATCATGCCGATCGGTGCTCATTCCTTTGCGGATGCACTTCGCATCGGCGCTGAAATTTATCATACGCTCGGCGGTATATTGCGGAAGAAGGGGATGAGTACGGCGGTCGGCGATGAAGGCGGTTATGCGCCAAGTCTTGACGGAGATGAAGATGCAATCAAACTGATCTGTGAAGCGATAGAAGCCGCCGGATATGATACGGATACCGTGAAAATTGCGCTGGATGCAGCCAGCAGCGAATGGTATACGGACGGTGTGTATACGCTTCCCAAACGCGGTATAACGATGCAAACAGACGAATTGATTGATCATTTTGCAACGCTAACGCAGAAATATCCTATTTATTCGATAGAAGACGGTTTGGATCAATCGGATTTTGATGGATGGTCCAGCCTCACTAAACGAATCGGAGACAGGGTAATGCTTGTCGGAGATGATTTGTTTGTCACAAATACAAAACGTTTGGAAAGCGGTATTGCGGCAGGCGCGGCAAATGCAATCCTGATCAAGCCGAATCAAATCGGTACGGTAAGCGAGACGATCGAAGTAATCGTAAAAGCTAAGGCAAATGGGTACAAATATGTTTTATCGCATCGTTCGGGCGAGACGGAGGATACCACAATCGCGGATCTCGCAGTTGGTACAAACTCTCCGTTTATAAAAACGGGTGCTCCTTGTCGCAGTGAACGCGTTGCAAAGTACAATCGGTTACTCCGTATTGAATGTGCATTGAATAGCGGTGCGGCATACGGTTTATAAGTGCGAAATCAAAATCAGATCGCTGCATTTCGTAGCGATCTGATTTTGGAAAACCTTAAAAAAAGTGTTGACAAATCCATTTATCTGTGCTATTATATCTAAGTGCTGAAAACGCCCCTGTAGCTCAGCCGGTAGAGCACATGACTTTTAATCATGGTGTCCGGAGTTCGATTCTCCGCAGGAGCACCAACGGGATCGCTACGGCGATTCCGTTTTTTATTTCATAACTTTGAAATGAGGATGTAAGATGAAACTTGGTATAGTCGGTCTGCCGAATGTCGGCAAGAGCACGCTGTTCAATGCTTTGACCAACGCGGGTGCACAATCCGCAAACTATCCGTTCTGCACGATCGATCCCAATGTCGGTATTGTTACCGTGCCGGATAAACGTCTGGATGTACTTGCCGAAATGTACAATCCTGAAAAATATACGCCTGCCGTCATTGAGTTTGTAGATATTGCAGGACTGGTTCGCGGCGCCTCCAAGGGCGAAGGCCTTGGCAACAAGTTCCTTTCGCATATTCGCGAGGTGGATGCGATCGTACATGTTGTTCGTTGCTTTGAGGACGAGAATATCATCCATGTGGACGGTGGCATTGATCCGCTCCGCGATGTAGAAACTATCAATCTTGAGCTGATCTTCTCGGATATTGAGATCCTTGATCGCCGTATCGACAGAGTCAAGAAGGCTATGAAGGGCGACAAGTCCCTGGCAGCAGAGGTTGAACTTCTCGAACGCATGAAAGCTACTCTGGAAGAGGGCAAGTGTGCGCGCACAATTGAGCTTGCGGATGATGAGCGCGTACTGCTTGGCGATACACAGCTTTTAACGATCAAGCCGGTCATCTATGTTGCAAATATCAGCGAGGACGAGATCGGCGGCAATCTTTCCGAAAATGCCGGCTACCAGAAGTTAAAGGAATTTGCCGCAAGTGAGCATTCGGAGATTCTGTCCGTTTGTGCCGGTATCGAAGCGGAGATTTCCGAGCTTGAGGGCGAAGAAAAGAAAGCGTTTTTGAATGATCTCGGCATTGAGGAAAGCGGTCTCGACCGCCTGATTGCGGCAAGCTACAAGCTGCTCGGTCTCATCAGTTATCTTACTGCAGGTCCGCAGGAGGTCCGTGCATGGACAATTGCCAAGGGCACCAAAGCGCCACAGGCGGCAGGAAAGATTCACAGTGACTTTGAGCGCGGCTTTATCCGCGCAGAGGTAGTTGCATTTGACGATCTTGTCAAAGAGGGAAGCATGACCGCCGCAAAGGAAAAAGGGCTTGTTCGCAGCGAGGGCAAGGAATACGTAGTTGCCGACGGTGACATCGTATTGTTCAGATTTAATGTTTGATGCAAAAAGAGAAGGCGATGCCTTCTCTTTTTTATAGGAATTTTGCAATACTTGCGACAAAAAAGCAAAGTATCATACCAATAAAAGTCGGTAATAGTGCAGAAAGCAATGTCCACTTTATGCTACCGATTTCTTTTTTGATCGTCAGCATGGTCGTCGAGCAGGGCCAGTGAAAGAGAGAAAAGAGCATTGTGCATATGGCGGTAGTAAGAGTCCAGCCGTTCTGCACAAGCAGTTCTTTTATTTCTGCAAGTGTGTTAAGCTCAACAAATGTCCCTTCAGCAAGATATGCCATAAGAATGATTGGTAGGACGATTTCGTTTGCCGGGAATCCAAGAACAAAGGCGATCAGAATCACTCCGTCAAGCCCTAAAAGTTTTGCAAACGGATCTAAAAAGTATGCTGTATGCGTAAGTAAAGAAGCGTCACCAACGAAGATATTTGCCGCAAGCCATATAATCATTCCGGCAGGTGCGGCAATCGCCGCCGCGCGCCCAAGCACAAACAAAGTTCTATCAAAAATCGAACGAAAAATAACCTTGCCTATTTGCGGCTTGCGATACGGCGGAAGCTCGAGAACAAAGGAGGATGGAACACCTTTCAATACGGTTGCGGATAGTAGCTTGGATGCCGCAAACGTCATAGTAATGCCGAGTAAGATGAAGAGTGTGAGGAAAAGGGATGAAATCAAGGAGCCTGACAGGCCTCCGCCACCCACAAAAAACATCGTTAACAGCGTGATAAGTGTGGGAAAGCGCCCGTTGCAGGGGACAAGACTGTTTGTCAGGATCGCAATCAGCCGTTCGCGCGGCGAATCGATGATTCTGCATCCAATAACGCCTGCCGCGTTACATCCAAAGCCCATGCACATCGTAAGTGCTTGTTTTCCGCATGCCTTGCAACACTTGAACGGTCTGTCGAGGTTGTAGGCAACCCGAGGAAGATACCCAAGGTCTTCAAGGAGGGTAAATAGCGGGAAGAATATAGCCATCGGCGGTAACATAACTGCAATTACCGATGAAAGCACCTTGTATATACCGTCAACAAGCAAGGCGTGTAGCCATGGCGGCGTGCATATGTATTCCAAAAGTGCTGCCAGCTTTTTGCCAAGCCATAAAAACGCTGAAGAAAGCATGGCAGAGGGATAATTTGCACCGGTGATTGTGAGCCAGAAGATAAAGCATAGAAGCAAAATCATCAGCGGAAAACCAAGGATTTTTCCGGTAACAATCTTGTCAATTTTTTGGTCAAAATAACGGTATTTACTACTTTCAAAGCGCACGACGGAATGCGAGACGTTTTCTGCTTCTTTGAAAATCGTTGCAGTGACGATGCGCTTGATATCGCTTTGGTCAATACCGCGTTGTTTCAAAAAATCAAGTGCCCCCGCGACGCTTTGGGAGATTCTTTCGTCGGACAGTAGATCCTGACCAAGATAGTTGTTGATCTCTTTGCTCAGCGATTCGTCACGGTCGATCAGTTTCAGCGCCAACCAGCGTACGGGTAATTTACCGTCTGCAATCTCCCCGAGTGATTTCTCAACAATCGAGATTGCGCTTTCTAAATCGTCAGGGTATTGGATACGCTTTGCATTTACGTTGCTATGGATTGTTGATTCAACCACATTTTTCAAATCAATAAGCGTTTTTTTCTTTTGTGCGACTGTTCCGACTACGGGCACGCCTAATATTGAAGACAGTTTTTTAAGGTCGACTGTGATGCCTTTTCGCTTTGCTTCGTCCAGTAGATTGACGCATACGACTGTTCTTTGAGAAACCTCGGTAATCTGCAAAACAAGGTTGAGATTTCTTTCGAGACAGGTAGCATCGCATACAATAATCGTTGCATCTGCGTTTCCAAAGCAAATAAAATTTCTTGCTACTTCCTCTTCGGCGGAATGTGCAAAAAGCGAGTATGTACCCGGAACGTCTACAAGAATGTAGTCATACAGGTCTGTCGAATAAACGCCCGTGGCGCTTGCTACGGTTTTTCCTGGCCAGTTGCCGGTGTGTTGTTTTTTTCCGGTTAAGGCGTTGAAAACTGTACTCTTACCGACGTTCGGATTACCCGCAAGTGCGATGATTTTATCATTGGCAGAGTTTTTTTCGATCTGCAGTCCTGTATCAAATGCATTTTGTCCGGTTGAACTTTTAGTCAACCCCATAGACACGCACCTTCTTTGCATCTTCACTTCGAATAGCGATGACTGCACCGCGAATTAAAAATGCCTTTGGGTCACCGCAAGGGCTTTTCCCAACGCACTCTATAGTAGCACCGCTCGTCAGTCCTATATCCAATAATCTTCGGCTGATATTATCATCGGCATCAAGCGTTATAACGCGCGCTTTTTGACCGGTTTCTATATTGGACAAATACATAATAACCTCATAAAAAATAGCATTAGAGAGTATATCCCTAATGCTATTATATTTATAAAGGTGCTTTGCGGTTATATTTCTTTTATCATCGAGAGTTCTTTTAACATCGAACCGTCTTTTAACCGAAGCGAATTTGGTTTTTCGCCAACAACATAAAATCCGAACTTTTTATACAAACAAATTGCTCGTTCATTTCCTTCAATCACCTCAAGCTCGAGCTGTTTGATGCCTTGTTCTTTCGAAATGCGTATCAGTTCGTTAAACATGTAGTTAGCGATGCCAAGCCCCCAATATTCCTTGTAAATTGCAATTCCGACACTTGCTCGATGGTTCATCCGCTTCTTGGAATATCGATTCAAATGGCAGTTACCGATAATCTTTCCGCCGACTTCGCAGGCGATCATCAAATCATGGTTTGATTTGCAAATACTCTCCAAAAAGCGTTCTTCTTTTTCGATAGATATGACTGCTTCTTCCGGTTCACGTGTGAGAAAGTTTGTCTCCGCACAAGTCGTCTGTAAATACCGGATCATTGCCTCGGCATCATCTTTTGTTGGACTACGGAATACCGCGGTGGTGTTATTTTTGAGTAACACCTCTCTTGAACTGTAGATCATAGCTGTGCTCCTTGCTTTTTTAATATACTAACACAGAAGTGGTGAAATTGCAATAGCAAAAAAGAGTGCCGATTGGCACTCTTTTCGCTATATAGAGATTACTTTCTGGGATTGGAGATTGCAGCCTGTGCTGCCGCGAGTCTTGCGATCGGCACGCGGAAGGGCGAGCAGGATACATAGTCAAGACCGATCTTATGGCAGAACTCAACAGACGTGGGGTCGCCGCCGTGCTCGCCGCAGAT
>CAYQBT010000040.1:0-9371 GCA_964415775.1 uncultured Lachnospiraceae bacterium | reverse complement strand
TTTTGGCAAGACGCTCTTCGGCTTCTGCGCTCGAAAGACCCGTTTCGGTAGAGGCGGTGGCTTTCAGTGCCTCATCGATGCTTTCGGTGTAGAACTTCATTGGGTTTCCTTCCTTGATATAAAATTTTTTTGGTTTTGTGATAAAAAAAGACTCTTGGATAGGGAAATAGCCTACCCATGAGTCTTGCGATTTGATTCAAGCCAGGCATATCTGCCGAGTGTTGACCTTGAAAACGCTTACGGACACAAGCGCTTGCTACTCCCTCACGGAACGTATATATTGTAGCATGGAACATTTTTCTTGTCAAGTAAAATTTGGTGTATTCTTTGTGAAAACACGGGAAATCCCTTGACGCATTTTCGCAGGTATGCTATAATAAACGAACTTTGTATAAAAAAGGGAAGTAGAAGAATGGATCTGGAAATTTTGTTTACCGGCTGTATGCTCGGCGCGGGACTTGCCATGGATGCGTTTTCGGTTTCGCTTGCGAACGGACTGAATGAGCCGCGCATGAAACCGGGAAAAATGTGCGGCATTGCGGGCGTTTTTGCCTTCTTTCAGGCGCTCATGCCGCTGATCGGCTGGTTTTGTGTACATACGATCGCGCAGTATTTTAAGTGGTTTGAAAATCTGATTCCGTGGATCGCGCTGGGGCTGCTCGGATACATCGGCGGCAAGATGCTGCTCGACGGTATCCGCGGCGGCGAGGATGCGGAGCAGCCTGCGGTCGGCTTTGTCGGTCTCCTCGTGCAGGGTGTTGCCACCTCGATCGATGCGCTTTCGACCGGCTTTACCATTTCGGACTATGATCTGTTCAAGGCGCTGAAGACGGTGCTGGTGATCGCGGCGATGACCTTTGTGATCTGTGTGGTCGGCGTTGCCGTTGGCAAAAAGGCGGGGACAAAGCTCGCCGGCAAGGCAAGCATCCTCGGCGGCGTGATCCTGATCGGCATAGGTCTGTATATTTTCATTGGCAGTTGGCTTTAAGAGTTGGTTGCCCGTGAGGCAACCAACAGTGATATGCACTCTACGAGTGCGTGATATTCGCCTGTCGGCGAGTGATATATGCCTTACGGCATGTGATATGTTTTCCTGCGGAAAACGTTATGGAAAAAAGTCGTCTCCATGAGACGACTTTTTTCAATCCTCGTAGGGGATCACAGGAACGTGCTTTTGAACCTTTTCTTTCAGGTATGCGTAGTTTGCTTCTGTGTTTGCGGCGAGGATGGGCTGCGGGCGGGTATAGATAGGCGCGTCAAACCCGACCGTACCGATGATACCGCCTGCCTCCTGTACGATCAGCTGTGCTGCGGCAAAATCCCACGGGAAAATGCGGATCTCAAAATAGAGCTCGCCGCGCCCTGCCGCAAGGCAGCAGAGCTCATACGCGCACACGCCGAGGCGTCGGATGTCGCAGGTGTCGTAGTAGATGTCCTGCGAAATGTCAAAGCAGGCTTTTGCATACTCTTTTTTGTAGGTACTCCAGGCGGTGAAAAAGCAGCTTTCAGCAAGCGGGCGGTCGGAGACGTGAATACGCTCACCGTTAAGGTATGCGCCCTTTCCCGCCTTGGCGGTGAACAGATCGTCCGTGAACGGGTTGAACACAACGCCGATGAACGGCTTGCCGTAGTGCAGGATCGCTACCGAGATGACGCTGAGCGAAAGATCGCGGGTGAAATTCATCGTGCCGTCGATCGGATCGACCACGGCGGTGTATTCCTTTTGCAGTGCGTCGGCGGTAAAGTCCTCTTCCTCCCCGATAAATCCGATGCCGGGAAAGGCTTGCCCGAGGGCTTTGCTTAAAAAATTCTCCACGGCGACATCCTTGTCAGTGACAAAGTTTGCCGCACTCTTTTCGGAGACGGTGTATTCGCCAAAGGTCATGACCTTGGCGGCTTCTTTTACGATTTGGATAACAGTCTGTAGCATAGTGTTCCTCATGCGTTTTTTGTCGGTTTTGCGCTTATAAAAAGTATAGCACAATTTCACCCTCGGAGCAATAGAGAAATTTGACAGCGAGGACAATGTGTGGTATACTAATTTCACTATTCTTAAGAAGGAAGTGTTTTTGAATGGATCAGATCCCTGCAC
Organism: uncultured Lachnospiraceae bacterium; assembly: GCA_964415775.1. Taxonomy (GTDB): domain Bacteria; phylum Bacillota; class Clostridia; order Oscillospirales; family CAG-272; genus UMGS902. Next base: position 7,279 of record CAYQBT010000040.1, on the reverse strand, counting down.
CGCAGCTTCCATACGATCTGAAAAGTGCGAAAAAGCAGTTCTCGCGCATCGGACTTGCGCTGTTTGTATTTTTTGTTGTAACATACGCGGTCGTATTTGCGCTGGAGCTTATCCTGATGTATGCATTTCAGATATACGACTATTCCTACACATACGCGATCCTGATTTCCTGCGTCGCAATGTACGGCATCGGTCTGCCGGTGGCATGGGTATGCCTCGCCGGAACCAAAAGATCCGCGCCGCCGCGCGGTTCGATCCGTGCGGGCACGGTTTTGATCCTGCTTGCCATCTGTCAGGCGTTCGGCTATGTCGGCAACATCGCAGGTATGCTCTTTACGGCGTTGTTTGAAAAGCTTTCCGGTCTGACGCTTTCGGTAGATGTAACCGAAACGGTCATTGATCTTCCGTGGTATGTCACACTGCTGTATGTCGTGCTGATCGGTCCGTTTTTTGAGGAGCTTTTGTTCCGCAAGCTGATTCTGGATCGTACGCGCGTGTACGGCGAAAAAACAGCGATTTTGTTTTCGGCGATCGCGTTCGGGCTCTTTCATCTGAATCCCGAGCAGTTTTTCTATGCAACCCTGATCGGACTGGTCTTTGGCTATGTGTATCTGCGCACCGGCAAGCTGTGGATCTGTTGGCTCATGCACAGCCTGTTCAACGTCCTTGGCGGATTTATTCCCGCGCTGCTGTTTCAGTATGCGGGATATGACGCGATTCTTACAGCCGAGACACCCGAGCAGCTCTTGCAGGTGGTAACAGAGAATCCGATCGGATATGGAGTGATCCTTGTGTACAGCCTGCTCGTTCTCGGCATCGAGATCGTTGGCGTAGTATTCTTTTTCCTGTATCGCCGCCGTCTGCATTTCGCCGAGGCAGAGCTTTCCCTTCCGCGCGACAGCGAAGCCACGACCACCCTTGTCAATGTTGGTGTGATCCTGTATATAGCGTTTTGCGTTGCCATGCCGCTTCTGAATGCGATGGCGATCCGCTTTGCGTAAACGAAAAATGACGGTCAAATCGACCGTCATTTTTTCGTTTATTCGGTATAGGGGGCAAGCGTAAGGCGGATGAAAAAGCCCTGATCCACGCCGCAGACGGGGCATTTTTCGGGTGCGCCCTTGGTTTCGACCACGTTGCCGCAGTTGAGGCACATCCAGCCGCACTCGGCATCGCACAAAAACAGCTTGCCGCTTTCGATTTGCTCGGCAAGCTTGGCAAAACGGTCGCCGTGCTGCTTTTCGATCTTGGCAATGTTTTCAAAATCGGCGGCAATTTTGGCAAATCCCTCCGCCTTTGCGGTCTCGGCGAATGCCTTGTACACCTCGTCGTGCTCCCTATATTCGTTGCCCTCAGCATAGCGCAAAAGCTTAGCGACCGAGGTGGTCACATTTACGGGGTAACCGCCTTCTACGGTGATCTCGGTTCCGTTTAACTCTTGCAGGTGGTTGTAAAACACCTCCGCGTGGGCGCGTTCCTGATCGGCGGTGAAGCGGAATACCGCTTCTACCACGGTGAGCTTTTGTTCCTTGGCACGGTCTGCCGCGATGGTATAGCGGTTACGCGCCTGACTTTCTCCCGCGAAAGCGCGCATCAGATTTTTCGCGGTTTCGCTGGTCTCAAAATTTGTTGCCATATCCTTGCTCCTTTCGTGAACTGTAGATATTTTACCCAAAACCGGATAGTTTATCCATAAAGAAAAAAGTCGTCTCTATCTGAGACGATTTTTTTCATTCACATTTGGCGCACCGCGCCAAATATATCACATTCGCGGCAGCGAATATATCACTGCGAAGCAATATCACTTGCCCGAAAGGGCAAATATCACTGCGGGTTGATGTATATCAACCCGCATAGTCTGTATACACGCAGGTGACGCCCATAGCATACAAACGCTGTTGTTCTTCCTTATTGTTGACCGTATGCACGAAGAGAGGAACGCCCGCATCCACAAAGGCACGCACGAATTCCTCGCTGGCAAGCGATACGTCCGCGGTGACGGCAAGCAGCCCTTTCTCCTTTGCAAAGGCGGCATTTGCGGCGCCGTTTACCTTTTCCTCATAGGTGAGACAATAGAGCGTTAAGATGATATTGGAGTATCCGAGTGCGCGGACGGTCGTATATTCTTCGTATTGGTAGATCTGCGGGATCATCTGCGGCAGCAGCTCGGGGTGATCGGACGCGATCTTTTTCAGAAGCGCGAGGTTATCGTCCTTGCTGTCGGTGATGATATACACATCGGGGTGCTCTTTCAGCCACTTGGCAAGGCTGTCAAGCGTGACCGAGGTATACTTGTCGTAGATGCGGACTGCGGCAAAGGATGCCGCGGAAATCGGTCGGGTATCGAGCTGGGAAGAGTACATTTTTGACCAGTCGTGCAGGCAAACGGGCTTGCCGTCGCTCGAAAAGCGGAAATCCATCTCGATAAAGCGGCAACCGCTGGCGTAGGAACGGTTCAGCGCCTCCAGCGAGTTGGAGCCGATGTCGTTGCCTACCGCGCCGCCTGCGTGGATGATCTTGTTTGGCAGGGCTTCAAGCGTGTTCTTGGCGAAGCCCTGTCCGCTTGTGGAGAGCATCGACATACGGGAGTCGTTGTCGTACAGATGCGAGCCGAATACCGAAAGTGCAGAGAAGTATACGATGGTTCTGCCGTCGATATTGAAGCTTTCGACCACCGTGCCCTCAATATCGGTCACGATCTCGGTATAGAGCACGGGCAGGATCTCTTTGCCGATCGGGACATCGGATGCAGGCTCGACCGGTATGGGGGCAAGCGTTGCATTCGGGTTCCGCGTGATGCTCAGGGTGTATGCCACGTCGTTCCAGTCAACGGTGAAGCCGTAGCCGCGCAGATCCTCGGCGACAACGCCGAGCTTGCCTCCGATGTTATAGGCGGGGATCTCCATGCCGTCGATAAAGGCGCGGATGTCGGTGGAAAGCACATAGCCCACGATGTCGCCGGAGCGGAGTGCCGCGGCAGTAACCGTGAGTCCTATGCAAAGTGCGATCAGCAAGACGCTAAAGACAATCGAATGAAAGGTGTGTGTTGATCTTTTCATGTCAGTCGTATAGGAAATTCTTTCTGTAGTAATAGGAAGCAAAGTCGAACTGCTGTTTTTTGCCCTCGGAGAGGTCGTCGGTGCGGTGGATGACCGGATGCTCCTTTGCAAGGTCGCGTGTGAACTGCATATACGCGTCGCCCTTATAGCCGCACAGCTCGAAGACCTTATTCATAAGGAAGGAGACCGAAAGTGTCTCGCCCTTGCCCGAAAAGTCGTTGCCGCAGACGGCTTTTGCCGCATCGTTTGCAAGGATCAGGTACTGCGTTGTGTAGTAGTTGTGAAAGCCCTCCTCGGTGGAGAGGTCAATGTTGATGCCGTATGCCGTATAGACACTGCCGGTGTTACCGAGCCACGGCTTGTGGTCGCCGAAGAATACCAGCACGAGCGGTTCCTTGGTGGCGAGCATCTCCTGTGCGAAGGTGTAGAGCTGCTCAGTCGTGCCCGCGATACTGTCCAGATAATTGTTCATGATCGTGGCATCCGCATCGGTCACACCCGCATTTTTCTGTACGTACGGTGCCGCAAAATAGGCATTGTCCGATTCATAGGGTCCGTGTCCCTGATAGGTGATGCTGAAATCAAAATAGGGTGTTCCCTTGTCGCGGGCAAGGTAGAGGTCGCGCATCATCGGGAACAGGCGCGCGTCATAGGTGATGTCGCCCCCGGTCTTCGGCTTATAGTAGTTTTCGCTGAACAGGTAATTTTCAAACCCGAGATTCTTATTGATGTTCTGTCGGTTGTAAAACCATGCGTAGCAGGGGTGCGAGCCGCCGGTGGTATAGCCGTTCTTTTGCAGATACCAGACGTAGGAGTTTGCGGGGGCAACGAAGCTGTCCAGCCGCGCGTAGGGCATGCCGGTCAGAAACTCGCGCTCGCTGATGCGCGTGTCGCCTGCAAAAATGTCGGTGACCAGCGTGCCGCTGTAGCCCATTGCCTCGAGCGCGTGGTATTTTTCATACACATCGGCGGTAAAGGTCAATTCTTCAAAGCGGGAAAAATCGCAGTATGCTTCCAGCATTACGCAAACGATGTTGACCTTTTTGTCCTCGGGGATGCTTTCATAGGTGTAAGCGTCCAGCAATTCCTCGACTGCCGCTTCGGAATAGCCGCTTGGCGCGGGGTGGAGCGCATCCTTTACCGAATGCAAAAAAGGATAGACGAAGCCCTTGGAAAAATAGACCTGCGATTCCGACCACTCGTAGATCAGCGCGTTGTTTTGGGTTTTTTGGTCGTAGATCTTGTCCGAGGTATACACCGGTACAAGCGCGGTGCATCCGAGTGCAAGGACGAGCGCCGCCGAAAGTCGCGGCAGCGTCTTTCGGAAGCGTCCTCTTGCAAGCAGGGCAAGCAGAAGTGTTCCCACGATCAAAAGCGCGATATACGCAAGAAGCCGTTTGTTCAGATAGAGCTTGTAGGTCTCGAGCATTTTTCTCGATTCGGTGATCAGCGTGAGATCCTCGGCGATAAAGGGATCGCCGCGGAAAGCTACCTTATAGTAATGCACCAGTGTGGGCACCATTATGAAGAAGTTGGTGAGAATGTACGACCATGCCGCGCGGTTGCATACAAGGTAAAAGAAAACCGAAAGCAGTACGGGGGGCACCATGTTGAGCAGCAGTATGTAGGGGTTTGCAAAATAGGTTGCAAACAGCGCGTCATTGTAGGTGCCCGCGGCAAAATACAGGCTGCAAAGACCGGTGACGATACCGCCGAAGACCGATGCAAGCAGTGCAAAGGCGATCCTACCCTTGCGGCAGAGCTTTGCACGGCGGTCCGTGTTCGGTGCAAACATATGGCGTTCCTCCTTATTAGTATACATACGATCGGTTGTCGAAAAAGCGCAAAGCCGCACGCGGGAAGCGTGCGGCTTTGTTTCGATAGATTACTTTTTACTCTTCCCAGTTATGATACACTTCGCTGACATCGTCGTTGTCCTCGAGGTTGTCGAGCAGAAGCTGCATGTGCTTGATGTCGTCCTCATTTTCGAGGGTGACGTAGTTTTGCGGGATCATATCGGTCTCGGCAGATACGAGGGTATAGCCGGCTGCTTCCAGCGCTTCCTTGACTGCGTAGAGATCGCTCGATACGGTGTAGATTTCAAAGCACTCTTCCTCTGCCGCAAAGTCCTCTGCACCCGATTCGAGCGCACATTCCATCAGCTTGTCCTCGTCTACGGCGTCGGTGCGCTCGATCACGATCACGCCCTTCTCCTCAAACAGGTAGCTGACGCAGCCGTTCTGACCGAGGTTGCCGCCGTACTTGTCAAAGTAGTGGCGTACCTCACCCGCGGTGCGGTTGCGGTTGTCGGTGGTTGCCTTGACGATCACGGCAACACCGCTCGGACCGTAGCCCTCGTAGGTGATCTCGTCGTATGCGATGTTGTTCTCACCCGAGAATTTCTTGATCACGCGATCAATGTTGTCGTTGGGCACGTTGTTTGCTTTCGCTTTCTGGATCAGATCGCGGAGCTTGGAGTTGGAAACGGGATCGGGACCGCCTTCGCGGATGGCAATTGCCATTTCTTTACCGATCTTTGTAAAGACCTTTGCCTTCTGCGCGTCGGTCTTCTCCTTTTTGTGCATTATATTTTTCCATTTAGAATGTCCGGACATGGAAGGTTCTCCTTTAGGTTAATATAGGTTATGACATTGCTGTAGCGATATGCTCGCTATGCGACCGCGATATAATTTCGCTATGCTCAATTTCGATATATTTGCCTACGGCAAATGCGATAGGATATAAATCCCTGACGTCCCGCAGGACATATCGCGTTTCCGCAGGAAACATATCGAGTCGATAGGACATATCGTAAATCCCGCAAGGGATTTATATCGCGGTTTACACGCTCTGCGTGTAAACTATATCTTCTCCGGTGTGCCGACGCAGATCAGTGAGAGGGCATTGCCGAGAATGTTTTTGGTTGCGCTGACAAGGCAGAGTCTGGTTGCCTTTACGCTCTCGTCCTCGCAGTTCAGGATGGGGCACTCATGGTAGAAGCGGTTGAATGCCGCGCAGAGATCGAGGATGTAGCGCGTGATGGTGGAGGGCTCATAGTCGTCGATCGCGCTCTTCACCTTTTCGGGGAAGCGGAGCAGTACCTTGACAAGCTCGCTTTCCTCTTCACGGGTGATCTTTGCCGCCGCCTGTGGTTCGCCCGCACGGCGCAGGATGCTGCAGGTACGCGCATAGGTGTACTGCGCATAGGGACCGGTGTTCCCCTCAAAGGAGAGGGCATCCTCCATGATAAAGTTGATGTCCTTGATACGGCCGCCGAGCAGATAGTGGAAGACAACGGCGCCGACACCGACTGCCGCCGCAACCTCGTCCTTATTTTCAAGATCGGGGTTCTTTTCCTCGATGATGCCGAGCGATTTGTCGATCGCGGTGGCAAACAGGTCTTTTAGAAGCACGACGTTGCCCGTACGGGTTGCAAGCTTTGCACCGTCGATCGATACCGTGCCGTAGGGAACGTGCACAAGCTCATCCGCCCAATCGTAGCCCATCAGGTCTACGACCTTAAACCACTGTGCAAAGTGGAGCGACTGACCTGCGCTTGTGACATAGATGCACTTGTCAAAGCTGTAGGTGTTCTTTCTATAGACCGCCGCGGCAATATCGCGTGTGGGATACAGCGTGGAGCCGTCGCGCTTTAAAATCAGGCAGGGCGGCATGCCGTATTCTTCGAGGTCCACGATGGATGCACCGTCGTCGATCTTGAGGAGTCCCGCCGCGCGGATCTTTTCGACCTCCGGCATCATCTTGTCGGTATAGAATGCCTCGCCGTTGTAGCTGTCAAACTCGATGCCGAGCAGGGCGTAGGTCTTTTTATATTCGCGGAGCGAGATCTCGATAAACCATTTCCAGAGCTTGAGGTTCTCTTCGTCGCCGTCCTCTAACTTCTTGAACTCGGCGCGAGCCTTGTCGTTTAAGGTGTCGTCCTTTTCTGCTTCTGCATGGAACTTGACATAGAGTGCGACCAGCTCGTCGATCTCGTCGCGCTCGATCTTCTCCTTGTCGCCCCACAGGCGGTATGCCGTGATCAGCTTGCCGAACTGGGTGCCCCAGTCGCCGAGGTGGTTGATGCCGATGCAGGAATAGCCGGCAAACTCGTGCAGCTTTTTCAGCGAGTGACCGATGACGGTGGTGCCGAGATGTCCGATATGGAAAGGCTTTGCAACGTTCGGGGAAGAGTAGTCGAGTACGACCGTCTTGCCCTT
>CAYQBT010000039.1:0-9435 GCA_964415775.1 uncultured Lachnospiraceae bacterium | reverse complement strand
AATACGGAAAGCGAGCCGATCGAGCGGTGTGTTTGCGATTTTATTTCCAGCATGACCGATCGTTATGCGATCGAGCGGTATACCGATCTGTTTATACCGCAGGTGTGGAAAGGTAAGCAGCTATGATCGATAATCAACTTATAGAGGAGATCAAGTCCCGCAATGATATTGTGGATGTGATCGCATCGTATACGGCTTTGAAACGCGCCGGCTCCAACATGCAGGGGCTTTGCCCGTTCCATTCGGAAAAAACGCCGTCCTTTACGGTGTTTACGGCAAACCAAGGCTATTATTGCTTTGGATGCGGTGCCGGAGGAGATGTCATCACCTTTATACGGCAGATTGAGAATCTGGAGTATGTTCCTGCACTTGAGTTTCTTGCAAAACGCGCAGGCGTAACGCTGCCGGAAAGCACAAGACGAACCGAGGGCGGATTTGATCGTACGCGGATGCAGAACATGAACCGGGACGCAGCGCGCTTTTTCAGGGAGTGCCTGTTTGATCCGAATATCGGCGCAGAGGCGCTTGGGTACTTGCAAGGTCGAGGTCTGGATTCTTCCACGATCAAACGCTTCGGACTTGGATTTTCACCGCCGAGTTTTTCCGCGCTGACAAGGCATATGCGAAACCTCGGATATACAGAAGAGGAACTGATTGCAGGATTCCTCTGCGGCAGGAGCAAGACGAGTGGCGGCTTGTTTGATTATTTCCGCAATCGCGTCATGTTTCCCATCATAGATGTATCCGGAAATGTGATTGCATTTGGCGGAAGAGTCATGGACGATTCTCAGCCGAAGTACCTGAATTCTTCGGACACACCGGTCTTCAAAAAAAGCCGTAATCTTTTTGCGCTCAATTTTGCGCGCACTGCCTGCGCAGAAGAGATTATCCTTTGCGAAGGATATATGGATGTAATTGCCTTGCACGCTGCCGGATTTTCGAATGCGGTGGCAACACTCGGCACTGCTATTACACCCGAACAGGCGCGCATAATGTCGCGCTATACGAAGAAAGTATTGATCTCCTACGATAGCGATGCCGCGGGACAAAAAGCCGCAAACCGAGCAATCGGTATTCTCGGTGAGGTTGGGCTTGACGTTCGGGTTTTAAAGATCAGCGGAGCAAAAGATCCCGATGAATTTATTAAAAAATTCGGCGCGGACAAGTTTAAAATGCAGTTGGAGGGCAGCCGCGGAAAATTTGAGTATAACATGGACAGTGTGCTGACGCGGCATGATATTTCCATCCCCGATGAAAAGATCAAGGCTTGCGCAGAGCTTTGCGCCATGATTGCGGACATCTATTCCAGCGCGGAGCGGGAAGTATATATCGGCGCTGTTGCAAAAAAGCTGGATATTCCCTCCGAAAGTATACGGTCGGACGTAGAGCGTATACTGAAAAGGAAAAAAAGGGAATATAAAAAGCAGGAATCGCAAAAAATCGTGCGGCAAAGCGCAGGATTCGGCGACCGAATCAACCCGGACTATGCAAAGAATGTTGCCGCCGCCAAGGCGGAGGAAGCAGTGCTCGGGATGCTTTTGCTATATGCAGAGCACAGACAGTCCGTGCGCGACGGAAATATCACACTTGCGGAGACTGACTTTTTTACGGAGTTCGGCAAACGCGTTTTCCGGGCAATCTTCGCGGTAGATGCGGCGGGCGCTTTTGATCCTTCGCTTCTCGGAGAATACTTTTCTCCCGAGGAACAGGGAAGAATCATGCGCATGCAGATCGCCCGCGGTGAGCTCAGCGATAATGGCAGCACTGTTTTTGGTGAGAGCGTTGCGGCTTTGCGACGCGAGACGGCGCCGCACGGTGCCGATGATCCTCTCGGGGATCTCATGACGATTATTCAAAACAAAAGAAATACATAATGCGAAAGCATGAAAGGAATACAAATGGGTAACGAAGCGCAGAAGAAATTGGATGTAAATGATCTCATTGAACGCGGTAAAAGCAAGGGATCACTGACAAATGCAGAGATACTTGAGGTCATGGAGGTCAACGACTGCGACATTGAGCAGATGGAAAAGATCTATGAGCAGATCGAGCAGAGCGGCATCGAGATCACCGGCTTTGAGACGGTAGATATTGACGACATTGATGATATTACCGCCAACGAGGATGAGATCGAAGAGATCGAATCTGCCGAGGACATGGAAAAAATGCTCTCGCAGGAAGGTCTTGCAATCGACGATCCCGTTCGCATGTATCTGAAGGAAATCGGTAAGATTCCGCTACTGGATGCTGAAAAAGAGACCGAATTGGCAGAGCGCATCAGCCGTGGGGACGAAAAGGCGAAGAATGAACTTGTAGAAGCCAATCTGCGTCTGGTCGTCAGTATTGCAAAGCGCTATGTAGGTAAAGGTATGTTCTTTTTGGATCTGATCCAGGAGGGCAATCTCGGTCTTATGAAGGCTGTAGATAAGTTTGACTATCAAAAGGGCTACAAGTTCTCTACGTATGCGACCTGGTGGATCCGTCAGGCAATCACGCGTGCGATTGCAGATCAGGCACGCACGATCCGTATCCCCGTGCATATGGTGGAGACGATCCATAAGGTATCGCGTTATTCCCGTCAGCTTCTGCAAGAGCTCGGCCATGAGGCAAGCGCGGATGAGATCGCGGAAAAGATGGGCATGAGTCCGGAAAAAGTACGCGAAATCTTGAAGATCGCGCAGGATCCCGTATCGCTTGAAACCCCGATCGGCGAAGAAGAAGACAGCCACCTCGGTGACTTTATCGAAGACTATGATTCACCTGCACCTGCGGAAACTGCATCCTATGCGTTGCTCCGCAAGCATCTATGCGCAGTTCTGCATACGCTGACACCTCGTGAAGAGCATGTCCTGAAGCTTCGCTTCGGTCTTGAGGATGGCAGAACCAGAACGCTTGAGGAGGTTGGTAAGGAGTTTGACATCACCCGCGAGCGTATCCGCCAGATCGAGGCAAAGGCATTGCGCAAGCTTCGTCACCCCAGCCGCTCGAAGCGACTCAAGGATTATTTGGATCAGTAATTTTTTGGAGCTATATCCCAAATATACCTTGACACAGAACAGTTTTTGATGTAAAATAATTAAAGTTATTTTGTTTCCTTGATTTTCATAGGAGGATTTATAATGCGTAAAATTTTTATAAGCCTGTTGCTTTGCTTGGTTGCCTTGCTGACGCTTGCGCTTGGCGGTTGCGGTGAGGAAGAGGTTAAAAACACTGATACAGAAGCTTCTGCACGCGCTGCGGTAACGCTGAGTATGTGGTTGATTTCCGAAAAGGAGATCTCTCCGGAAACCGAGGCACTGGTTGAAGCGGCGTTTAACGAACTGACACAGTCTAAATATACAACGAAAGTTGACCTCGTTTTCATGACGGAAGACGAGTATTACGAGGCGCTGGATGCGAAGCTCGCGGCAGCGGCTGAGGCGAAACTCAACGACGATTCTTCTGTTTTTCTGCCGATTATGGGCGAAGAGACCACCGAAGTAGTTGAGACTACCGCAGAGACGGTTGTCAATGAGCTCGGTCAGCGTCTGCTCAAGTATCCGGACGTAGAAGAGAATCAGATTGATATTATCTTCTTGGCAGGCGAAGAATTGCTAAAGCAGTATGCTACGGAAGGCAAACTTTCGGCACTAGATACCAACCTGAACTCCACCTCCAAGGTGCTCAAGGACTATATTTATCCCTCTTTCTTAGAGCAGATCAAATATAACAAGAGCACATACGCCATTCCGAATAACCATCTGATCGGCGAGTATACATATCTGCTTGTTAACAAAGCACTTGCAGAGAAATATTATTTTGATGTTTCCAAACTGAATACTTTTGTTGCATGTAAGGATCTTATTACCGAGATCGGCACGCACGAAACCGATATTGCGCCGGTTCTGGCGTTTGCCGAGCCGACCAATATGAAGTATTGGGTGGACGGTGACAATATTTCGCTTGTTGCGTCTTATGTACCTACGCAAGCTACTGCCGGTAGCCGCATCGCTATGCGTTCGCTCTTCGACATCAGCAATTTCACCGACCACATGTTGCTGATGCAGACCTGCAAGGATAACGGCTGGTTTGCAGCAGATCCTGCGAACACTACCGATTTCGGCGTTGCGATCCTGACCGGCGGATATGATGTTATCGCACAGTACGAGGACAAGTATGATATCAAGGTTATGTCGTATCCTACCTTGACCGAAAAAACTGTATATGAGTCTATGCTTGCAGTTACCTCTTATACGGCAAACCTGAACCGTGCAATGGAGATCATCACCTTGATCAACACGGATGTTGAAGCAAAGAATATTCTTCAATATGGCGTAGAGGGCGTTCATTTTGTACTGGATGAGGAGGACGGCTCCCTCTCGCGTTTGAATGATGACTACCTTATGAACAATCTTTATACCGGCAATTCGTTCCTTGCGTATACAACCGAGGATATGCCTGCGGACATCTGGGAGAATGCAAAGGCTGCGAACCGTGAATCCGTTATTTCTCCGTACTACGGTTTTGCCGAGGATTGGGCGAATGTATCGGCAGGCTTCTTGGATTCTCTCCGACAGATTTCTGTTGGTTACGTTGAGAGAATGAATGCTTGTACGAATGCTGCAGAGCTGGAAGCTTTCTTTGCAACAGCGAAGAGTGAGCTTGCATCCAACAGCCAGTTCACCGGAGCATTCAGTACCGAGAGTGATTCCAATTCTCCGTATGCAGTATATTCCAGATGGTTCGAGAGCACTTACCCGTCTGCTGAATGATTTCGTAGAAAATTACCGCCGTGCCTTTTGGCACGGCGGCTTTTATTTACAGACTCTTTTAAGAACAGAATATATGCTATCGATTTCTTTTTTTGTGTTGAAGAATCCCATGCTGATGCGTAGCGCTCCTTGTGTACCGGTATGCAGCGTCTCATGCGCCAAAGGTGCGCAATGAAAGCCGCTTCGTGTACAAATATTCTGCGCATCCAAGGCTGCAGCCAATGCGTTTACAGAGATTCTTTTATTTTCATACAGCAGAATTCCGGACATTGGTATATCCGGTCCGAATAGTTTACTGCCGCGAATACAGCGCAGCCTGTCGGAAAGAAGGATAGCGAGAGATGCTTCGTGTAAATGGATGTTTTGCATGCCAATACTTTTTATCCATCGGACGGATGCGTGCAGACCTGTAATTAGAGGCGTGGCAAGTGTACCGGCTTCAAAACTTTCAGGCAGTATCAGTCCCATGTCTTTGGAGAGAGAGTTGGTGCCGTTTCCTCCTTCGATAAATGTGCGCAATGGCGTTTTTTCACCAAAGATCACAAATCCGAGTCCTTGCGGACCGTACAGACCTTTGTGCGCGGGTGCACAGAGTGCATCAATACCCCATTCCTGCATACGGATTATAGTGGTTCCGGCACTTTGCGCAGCGTCCACAATAAAAGTGATACCGTGTTTTTTGCAGAACATGCCGATCTCGCGCAAGGGGAATACTTTTCCACAGATATTGGATGCATGCAGCATGACAAGCATCTTCGTATCAGGGCGGCGTTTGTTTTCCAGATCCAAGAGTATATCTGCGACCGAACCGGAAGCATCGAAAACGCTGTAGGTGATCTCACCGCGTTTTTCCAGTTCGGCAATAGGGCGGAGAACCGAATTGTGCTCCATATTACTGATCAGAACATGCGATCCACGCGGATACAGCGCTTTGATCGCCATGTTCAAAGCATAGGTCGTATTCGAAGTGAAGACAACATTTTCCGGCTTGGCGGTACCGAAAAACTCGGCAAGTTCGACGCGGCATGCATAGATCTTTTCGGCCGCTTTTACCGAAAGAGCATGCCCGCTTCTGCCGGGATTGCCGCAATACTCGCGCATGCAGCGCCGGATTTCGTCGGATACGCATGCCGGTTTGGGGAATGTGGTGGCGGCATTATCCAGATAGATCATTCGGAGTACTCCTCGTAGGGAATACCGTTTGCGGAAAGAATATGGGCTACATTGGATTTCTGACTGCAGGGGAATGTGATACCATGCATGCATCCTTTCTTATCACGGATAGAACTCACCTTTGTCGTGTTTATGGGAATGGAGTATTCCTCCAGAATTCGTTTCGCTTTCATAGTGTGCGTTACGGAGCCTGTTGTAAAAGTGCAATTTGCCATATCGTTGCTCCTGAAAAAGAATTGCCCGCAATAGTATTTTATGCACGAAAAAGCCCTGTGCAAGTACAAAACGCATGGAGAGCTGTAAAAAGTTTGGAAAAAAGCAAGAGAAAAAAAGGTTTGGTTATTGAAAATATTGTATAAGTAGTGTATAATAACTGTATATGAAAAAATCGCATATAGAGGTGCTTTTATGCGCATAATCACTCTCGGCTCTGCCGGATATGCCTCCAATGCATATCTGATCGTAGATGACGAAAGCAAAGAGTTTGCGGTGGTCGATCCGAGTACCGATCCTTCTGCCGCAGATCCTTATTTTAATACCGGCTATACTTTAAAGTATGTGCTTTTGACGCACGGGCATTTTGACCACATCCTTTTTGTGGATGAATGGCGCGCACACGGTGCTAAGGTCTGCATCCACGAAGGGGATGCTGCATTCCTTGGCGATCCGTCAAAGTCCTTGTATTTGCAATTCTTTGCACGGGATACAAAGCATGCGGATGCGGATATTCTTCTGCGCGAGGGCAGTGTGCTGACACTCGGGGAGAATAAGATCACCGTAATTAGCACGCCCGGACATACGAAAGGGAGCATCTGCTATCTTTTTGAAAATGTGATGGTCAGCGGTGATACGCTGTTTGAGGGTTCGATCGGACGTACCGATCTGTATGGCTCCAGTCCTGCGGACATGCAGGCGAGCATCGAAAGACTGAGTGCGATCGAGACGAACTATACCGTTTATCCGGGGCATGGCGGAAAAACCACGCTTGCCTTTGAGAAAAAATACGGATATTTACACAAGTAACGGAGAATGACTATGGATTTTAATTATCTCGCAGAACTTTTGTTTCCGGATGTAACGGAGACACCTGAAGACATCGAAGCCCGTTATCCAGCGCGCGAATTACCTGAAGGTGCAAAAGTGACACGATTTGCTCCTAGCCCGACCGGCTTTATCCATCTTGGAGGTATATACGGCGCCACTATTGATGAGCGCCTTGCCCATCAAAGCGGCGGCGTATTCTATCTTCGTATAGAAGATACCGATGCAAAGCGTGAAGTGGAGGGAGCGGCGGAAGCTCTTATCAAAACTCTTGCGGAATACGGTCTGCACTTTGACGAGGGTGCTGTTATCGGCGAAGATGGCAAAATCGCTGATTCGGGTGCCTACGGTCCCTATAAACAGAGTCAGCGTGGTCCAATCTATCATGTTTATGCAAAGAAATTGGTTGCCGAGGGAAAAGCATATCCTGTTTTTACGACCGAAGAGGAGTTTGAAAAGCTTGTAGCAACTGATAAAAAGGCGGAAGTAAAGAACAGGGTTTGGACAGAGGAAGCGGCTACGGCACAGAAGGCGGAAATGCTCAAGTTGCGCGAGTTTACGATTGAGGAAGTTGAGGCACATCTTGCGGCGGGCGATCAGTTCGTACTGCGCATTTTAGCTGATGGTGACGGCGAAAGAAGAGTTAAAGCAACTGATATTGTACGCGGAGCACTTGAATTTCCGGAGAATGATGAGGACTTTGTTTTGCTCAAGTCAGACGGTATTCCCACTTATCATTTTGCACATGCAATTGATGATCACTTGATGGGGACGACCCATGTTATCCGCGGCGAGGAATGGCTCCCTAGTTTGCCTAAACATGTACAGCTTTTCCGTTATCTTGGCTTTAAGTTGCCAAAGTATCTGCACACTGCGCAGATTATGAAGTTGGACGAAAACGGCAATAAGAAAAAACTCTCCAAGCGTGATATGGGTTTGGATATGAACGATTACAAGCGCAATGGATATGCTCCGGAATGCGTATGCGAGTATATCATGACTATCCTGAATTCCAACTACGACGAGTGGAGAATGCAAAATCCCGACAAGCCTTACACCGATTTTCCGTTCTCGTTTAAGAAGATGAGTAACTCGGGTTGTCTGCTTGATTTTCCGAAGTTGACTGACGTTTCCAAGAATATTCTTGCGAAAATGACAGCCGATGAGGTGTATGACCGCGCTTATGAATGGGCAAAGCAGTACGATCCCGATTTTGCCGAAAAGCTTGCAAGCGATCCTGCATACGCGAAGGCTATTCTCGCAATCGGACGCGGCGGGAAGAAGCCGAGAAAGGATTTTGCTGTCTGGAGCGAGCTTAAAGCGCACATGGCATTCTTCTATGATACGTATTTTAAGACAGAAGCAGAGTACCCTGCATTTGAAAAGTCGGATATTGACGGCATTCTTCGTGACTATGCCGATATATATGACGCCGCAGATGACCAGACCGTTTGGTTTGATAAAATCAAGGCGCTTGGAGAAAAATACGGCTTTTGCCCGAATACTAAACAGTATAAAGAGAATCCCGAGGGATTCAAGGGGCATGTCGGCGATGTCAGCATGATCTTGCGCGTTGCCGTAACCGGCAGACAGAATTCGCCGGATATGTACGAGGTTATGCATATCCTCGGCAAAGACAAGGTCGTTGCAAGATTGCTTGCGGCTGCAAACTAAGGAGAATACAGAATGGATGAAGTAAAAACCAATTTTTTGGAGGAGATCGTTGAGGCGGATCTGGCAGAAAATCCGGAACTGAAGATCCACACGCGTTTTCCTCCCGAACCGAACGGATATCTGCATATCGGCAGTGCCAAGGCGATCTGGATCAACACCACGATCGCAAAAAAGTATGGCGGCAAGTTTAATCTCCGGTATGACGATACCAACCCTGCCAAAGAGGATAACGAGTATGTGGAATCTATCTACGAGGATCTGAAATGGCTGGGGGCTGATCCTACCGGCGGTATATTTTACGGCTCGGATTATTTTGACAAATGCTATGAATATGCTATAAAACTGATTAAAGACGGTAAGGCATATGTTTGCGATCTTTCTCCCGAAGAAACGCGTGAGTATCGCGGTACTTTGACGCAGCCCGGCAAAAACAGCCCTTGGCGCGACAGAAGCATCGAAGAGAATCTTGAGCTGTTCGAGAGAATGAAAAACGGCGAGTTTGAGGACGGAACGCATACGCTGCGCGCTAAGATCGACATGGCATCGCCGAATATCAACATGCGCGATCCCGTTATCTATCGCATCGTGCATACCGCTCACCATCGCCAGGGTGACAAGTGGTGCATCTATCCGATGTATGACTTCGCGCATCCGATTCAGGATGCGATCGAGGGAATTACCCATTCGCTCTGCTCGCTGGAATTTGAAAATCACCGTCCGCTCTACGATTGGGTGGTCAATAATATTGATTTTGAAAAGAAGCCGAAGCAGAGAGAGTTTGCAAGACTTAATGTAA
>CAYQBT010000038.1:0-9575 GCA_964415775.1 uncultured Lachnospiraceae bacterium | reverse complement strand
TATGGGACACCGCCGTATCCTTACTGCGGCAAAAAATAAAAGCACCGAGCTTGGTATTTCGACTTCGGTGCTTCTTTTTTCTTCTTCGCCGCATGGGGCAAAGGAACTTTTACCGCTGTGCGACCGTCTGCATGAAATGGAAAAAATGGATGTGCACTTTGCGTATGTGTACGACTTTGCAGAGCTGCGCGACAAAACGCCCGAAGCTTTTGTCCGAGAAGCGCTCCGCGATACGGTACACGCGCGGGCGGTATTTGCAGGTTACAATTACCGCTTCGGTGCGGGCGCCGCGGGCGATTCGGATGCGCTCGCGCGTCTGTGTCGGGCGTACGGCATCGAGTGTGGCATTACCGATCGGGTAGAGGCGCTTGGCGACACCGTCAGCTCCAGCCGCATCCGCGCGCTTTTAGCCGCGGGCGACATCGAAAGTGCAAATGCCCTGCTCACATACCCGTACTATCTGCGTGCGCCTGTGGAGCACGGGAAGGCACTTGGCAGGCAGATCGGTCTGCCCACAGTGAACCAGCTTTTCGGAGAAGCGCATGCGCCGCTTGCCCGTGGCATCTACTATACGAAAACGGTCATAGACGGTTGCGCCTATTTGTCGGTCTCCAATGTCGGGGTGCGCCCGACGGTGGAAGAGACCGGTCGCGTGAATTTAGAGACGCATATTCTTGACTTTTCCGGCGACCTGTACGGCAAGACCGTGACCGTAGAGTTTTACGGCAAGGGACGCGGCGAGATGCAGTTTGACAGCGTTGCCGAATTGCAGGAAGCGATCGCGCGGGATTGCGATCGGGCGAGAGACTTTTTTAAAAAATGAAAGGAGTGGCAAAAGTGCAGTATATACACAGAGCCAAAAAGGGAATTGCGGCATTGTCGGCGCTTTTGCTGCTGCTGTTGCCGATCGGTGTCTTTGCGGATGAAACGATCGACGGCATTGCCGAGGCCAGCGTGCCGCACAGCGAGAATGTAGCCGCCGCCGCGGTGTATAATCTCGAAAATGATATGCTGATCTACAGCCACAATGCCGATGCGGTTCTGCCGACGGCATCCTTTACCAAGATGATGACGGCGGTATGTGCCTATGAATTGCTTGCCGACCGTCTGGACGACACGCTGACGGTAGAATACAGCATGATCAAAAATGCGACCGGCAATCAGGTCGGCTACTATGTCGGCGAAACGGTCAGCGTGCGCGATCTGTTCGGCGGACTGCTCCTTCGCGGTGCAAATGACAGCGCCTACCTGCTTTGCTACGCGGCAAAGGGAAGTGTAGAAGCCTTCCTTACATATATGAACGACAAGGCGAAAGCACTCGGCATGGACCAAACCGTCTACAAGAATCCCACCGGCATGGATGCCGAGGGCATGGTGACGAGTGCGGCAGATTCGATCACGATTGCAAAGCAGTTCTACGCCATCGAGTTTCTGACCTCGCTGACGAGCGCGATCAAGTATGTGATGCCCGCCACCGAAAAATCGGGCGAGCGCGTCATTTACAATCGCAATGCGCTGGTCTCCCGCGTCAGCGAGACCGGATATTTTGACAGCCGCATTCTTGGCATCAATGCGGGCTCGACCAATGCGGCGGGCTACTATGCTGCAAGCGCGGTGCAAGAGGATGGACTGCAATACCTGATCGTGGTGCTCGGCGGCAAAAGCGTGGAGGGCAAGAACGCGGCATATCAGCTCACCAGCGAGCTTGCGACCTATTCGCTGACGCAGTACGGCTATACTGAGGTGATCAAGACCTCGAAGATTGTTTGCGAGGTGCCTGTCCGCCTTTCGACCGATGCCGACTATGTTACCTTAGTGCCTGCCACGGCGCTCACCCTGTACCTGCCCGCAGCCATTGATCCTGCGACCGATCTTGTCTACAGCTACCGCCTCGAGCAGGAGACGCTGGATGCGCCCGTTACGGAGGGGCAGGTGGTCGGCACCTACAGCGTTTCGCAAAACGGAGAGGTGCTCGGCACGGTCGAGCTGGTTGCCAAAAATTCGCTGGCACGCAGTGAGTTTTTGGTGGTGCTGGACACGATCGAGCGGTTTACAAAGAGTACGTTTTTCATCGTGACGGTGATTGCGGCGGTTGTTTTGACCATTTTGTATTTTGTCATCCGCGCGATCCTGCGATCGACGCGACGCCGCGGCGGTCATATGCATACCCGTCGTATCCGCAGAAGATAACTGTATTGAAAAAGGACTTTCCAATGGAAAGTCCTTTTTCAGCGTTTGCGGCGGCGCTTAGGTTCTTTTGCGCCGAGCAGGGCACCCAAGGCACCCATAAAGCATCCAAGTAACGCAAGCAGTACCTCTTTGACAAAATTGCTTCCGCCAAAGGCGACCGACACGGCAATCACCGCAAGGAGAAGCACACCCGCGGCAAGCAGTCCTGCGGTAAAGCGCTGATCTGCGGCGATCTTTGCACCGAAAAAACCGCAAAACAGCAGGGCGAGGGCAAAGGTGATCTCCCCGTACAGGCTAAGATGCGCGGTCGGATCCTCGCTTGCCATGGCGGCAAGGGTAAAGGCAAGACAGCAGAGCAGCGCGAAAATAAGTGTCACGCCGACGACAAGCGCCGTGCGGGCGGTCAGCGTCATTTTGGCAAATGTATGTTTCGGCATAGCAGACCTCCGTTTTTGTACAATATATGTAGTCTCCGAAGGAAAAAGAACACAAAAAAGGCATCTCTCCCGAGATGCCTTTTTACGATTCAAATTTACTCTGCTTTGCCCTCAGCAGCCTTTTTCTTGTCAGCCGCGCTGACGTCTACGCTGCGAATCGCGCTTTTGAGGAAGCGGATCTTGGTGCCTGCCTTGCTGGTCTCAATGGTAACCGTCTCTTCCTTGATGGAAACGATCTCGCCGATGATGCCGCCGATGGTGGTGACTTCATCGCCCACTGCAAGATTGTCGCGCATATTCTGCGCTTCCTTCTCCTGTTTCTTCTGGGGACGGATCATCAGGAAATACATCACTACGAACATGACAACGAGCAGAAGGATCGAACCGAGACCGCCCATTGAATTTGCGGTGGAAACCGCGGAAGTTGCGTCTAAAAAGAAATTAAGCATTTGTTTGCCTCCGTATTTTTGAAATATCGCTAATATTATACTATACCGCACTTGTAAATGCAAGCCTTTTTTGCAGAGTACTCTTGCAATATATAACACATTATGGTATACTGATACCAGTATATAAAAAACAGGAGCTTCTATGGCACAGATACAACCGTCCGAGCGGCAGACACCTGTAACACGCAGTGCAGACACCTCGGAGCAGTCATATATCCGTCCCCTCAAGCAGAGGAGAGCGGTTGCTTACGGTAAAACGGTCGTGCTACTTGTGATCGTTCTTTTGTTGTCGATGACCGCACTGCTGGGTATGGTTGCGGTGATGCACTATCGCGTAAACGAGTACGCAAAGGCGATCGCCTCTGCCGAGGTGTCACAGCTTTCCGAGCAGAGTATGCGGCTGGAAAGCGCCGAGGTGGCGGCAACGGCGATCGTCCCGATCACCGAGCCGCTGATCGATCATGCGACCAACACGGTCACCACCAAAACGATCTCGGGAATCGACAGCGCGTATGCGATTCTGATCGATACGCATAAAAACGAGGTCGTCGCCTCCAAAAACGGCGATGCCCGCATCTATCCCGCCTCGATGACCAAGGTGATGACGCTGATCGTTTCGCTTGAGCATATCACCGATCTTACCGAGCATTTCACCTTTGATTATACCATCACCGATCCCGCGTACAAGGCAGGTGCAAGCGTTGCAGGCTTCCTTGCGGGGGAGAGCGTTTCGCTGAAGGATATTCTTTACGGCGTTGCTCTGCCGTCCGGCGCAGACGCAACTACGGCTCTTGCGGTGAAGATCGCAGGCACAGAGGCGGCGTTTGCCGAGCTGATGAACCAAAAGGCGATCGAAATGGGACTCACCAATACGCATTTTGTCAATGCCAGCGGTCTGCACGATGCCGATCACTACTCCACACCGCATGAAATTGCCATCATTATGGAATATGCCATGGAGATCCCGCTTTTAGCCGAGATCCTTTCCACTTATCAGTACACCACCGCGGCGACCGAGCAACATCCCGAGGGCATTCTGCTTACCAGCACGATGTTCAGCCGTATGTACGGAGACGAGTCGGGCAACTGTCAGGTGATCGCCGGAAAGACCGGCTACACGCCCGAGGCAGGACAATGTCTGGTTTCTGTAGCCGAAACACAGGATGGTGGGCGGTATGTTCTGGTAACGGCAAACGCCTCCGGAAAGTATGCGCCGGTATATGATGCGATCGACGTGTATAAGAAGTATCTCCCGGCGGCTGATGCTGAGGATACTGCGGCGGCAGGTTAATTTTGTTGTAAAGGTTTACACGCATTTTGCTATTGCAAATTTGTTGATTTTTCTGTATTCTATAAAATAGGAAAAACCAAACCTGTGCAACATGTACATAGCCCGTGGGGTTTCCGCGGGCTTTTTCGGTTTTAAAAAGGGTAAACTCCGGTTTCTTGCAAGAGAAACCGCAAGTATTTTTGGAGGGAAACATGAAATCAACAGGCAAACGCGTTCTTGTGGCGATCTTGACGGCTCTGATGCTGCTTTTGGCAGTATCCTGCGGCGAGACAACACCTGCGGAAACGACAGCGGCTGTAACGACCGAGGAAGCTCCCGTTACCACCACCGAACCGGTAAAAGAAGGCGTGACCGAGCTGCTTTCTATCAAGGAGCTGAATACGAGCAGCACGGTGGGCAGCCATGCAGAGGACGACTATAAAACGGCGTCCATGGAGATCAATTTTCGCGAAACTGTGGATCTCAACTCTGCGACAACGCCCTTCCATCTCTATGACAAAGCCCATTATCCCCGCATTAAAAAGCTAAGAGACGACCTCTATCTGCTCCTCTTCATGAACGGGCAGTACGGTCCGAATCTCTACTATGCGACCAGCACCGATGGTGTACGCTGGAATCCGCCGACGGTGATTTATGACAAGGATAATCCTAAATATGCCATCCAGTATACCGACGGACCGCTTGCAGGGCAGAGCGACCGCTATTATGCGGTGAATGCGGATGCATGCGTGCTGGATAACGGCGAGATCCTTTGCGTGTATGCGGTGCGCCCGAACAAGGGATATCAGGATTACATCGACCACAACGGTCTCTGGATCCGCCGCGGTACCGTCAATGAAAAGAACAAGATGATCAACTGGGGCGAGCCCGAAAAGGTCTATACCGGTCAGTGCTGGGAGCCGTATATCTGGCAGCGAGACAACGGGCAGATCGAGATCTACTGGACCAGTATCGTTGCCTATATCGATATGTACGGCTTTGACGAGGACAAACGCTCGACCTGCACGACCATGATCGTTTCGAACGATGACGGACATACCTGGACGCCCGATATTCAGCCGGGCAACACCAACCACTACGTGGCAACGCGTGTATATCAGGAGTTCATTGGCAACAAGGTGCCGTTCGGCACCACGCTTGCGGCGGTTCCGTATTTTGGCGGACAGATGCCCTGCGTTACACAGCTGTACAACGGCAAGACGATGATCGTGCTGGAGGTACAGCAGCTCAACAAGAGCTTTGATATTTCCTATGCGGTCAGCGAGGAAGGCGGCGTATGGAAGGAGCTCGGTCTGACCGAGGAGGGACCCGATACGGCGGTACGCAGTTCCTTTGACGGTGCGGCACCCTACCTTGCGTGCTTCCCGTCTGGCGAGGTGTATATGACCTACGGTGAAAACGGTACGCTACGGTATAAGTTGGGTGCGCCGGATGGCAGTGAGGTAGCAAAGCAGGGACAGGATGCTGCCCCCGGTACCAAGGGCTACTGGGGCGCGTGTGAGCTTGCCGGCAGCCATGAGATTATCAATGTGGCACACGATACGCTTGCGGGAGATGTACGCAGCATCCGTTTGACGCATGCATATCTCAATCACCGTACCAATGCGCCGAAGACCGAAGTGCAGGTAGACGGCTTCACCGAGGACTGGACAGACAATACCGATGCACTCTTTGTCGGCAGTGATTCGCAGGCGCAGATCACCGTACGTACCGCGCACGATGATGAAAATGTATATTTCCTGATCTCCCGTCTGGACAGAGTGCTCATGTCCGAGGATGCAGCAAGTCTCCGCATTGCAGACGGTGAAAAGACCTATTACCGTATCACGGTCAATATGGACGGTAGCGTAGCGCTCGCGTATGTCGAGGGCGGCTTTGCCAAGAAGCAGGAGGTTGACCTTGCGGCGGCGGTGAAGGTGCTTGGAACGGTCGATGATCCGACAGACACCGACGAGGGCGCGGTCTTTGAGATCGCCGTTCCGAAGTCTGCGGTCGGTCTTTCCGGCAAAACGTCTCTGCAGATCCGTCCGGAGCTTGTCAATGTGGACGGAGAGGGCGGCAAGATCACCGACTCTCTCACCGATGTCAACGCGACCAACACCACTCTTTGGCCCAAGGTCGTATTGGACTAAAATACCGCAGTTTAAAATCGCACCTGTAAAATGGTGCGATTTTTATATTTTCTCTTTGTGTTTTTTGTGATATACTATAATAAACTCCTAAAAAATTACGCGCTTTTTGGAGGAATTATGAAAAAAAGTCTTCGTTTCCTATCGCTGCTTGCGGCGCTTCCGCTTTGCATGACCGCTGTGCTTGGCAGCGCTGCGGCATCCGAGTTGCCTACGATCAAGGAGTTGAATCAAAGCAGCACGGTTGGAAGCCATGCCGGGGACGATTATCTGCGTGCATCCATGGAGATCAACTTCCGGGAGACGGTCGATCTGCGTTCCTCTTCTACCGGTCATACCCGCTATGACAATGCGTTTTATCCCCGCATAAAAAAGATAAAGGATGACCTCTACCTGCTTTTATTCATGTACGGACAGCTTGGTCCGCACCTCTATTACGCTACAAGCGCGGACGGCGTAAACTGGAATGCACCGCAGGTGCTGTATGACAATCGTCTCTCGACCAGAGTCATCACCTATACAGACGGTCCGCTTGCGGGCACGACCGACCGCTATTGTGCGACCGGTGCCGAGGCCTGCGTGCTCGATACTGGTGAGATCCTTTGTGTCTATGCGGTTCGCCCGAACAAGGGCTATCACGATTACCCCGACCACAGCGGTCTGTGGACGCGTCGCGGCATTGTAAATGCGGACGGCACGATTGCGTGGGGCGAGGAGGAGAAGATATATACCGGTCATGCCTGGGAGCCGTACATACGACAGCGCTCGGGCGGGCAGATCGAGATCTATTGGACGAGTATCGTTGCCTACGCTACCATGTACGGCTTCGACGAGGAAAAACGCTCGACCTGCACGATGCTGATGACATCCGATGACAACGGAAAGACATGGACGCCTGACATTCAGCCGGGTGATAAAAACAACTACGTTGCCACCCGTGTGTATCAGGAGTATATCGGCGACAAGGTTCCGTTTGGAACCAAGCTGGCGGCGGTTCCGTATTTTGGCGGGCAGATGCCGGTCGCAACCACGCTGTATAACGGAAAAACGCTGCTCGCGCTGGAGGTACAGCATCTGGATCAATCCTACGACATTTCCTTCGCGGTCAGCGAGGAAAACGGCGCTTGGAAAGAACTGGCGCTTACCGAGGAGGGACCGGATAGCTCTGTACGCAGCACGATCGCGGGCACATCGCCGTATGTGGTGGCATTCCCATCGGGCGAGGTGTATATGACCTATACACACGGCGGCGGAAGCAATCTCCGTTACCGTATGGGAAATCCCGACGGCACCGCAATGTCTCCGAAGGAGTTTGTTGCCTCGCCGGGCACTGTAGGCATGTGGGGCTCGTGCGAGCTGGTGAGCAGCCACGAGGTGATTACGGCGGCGCAGGACAGAAGTAAAGAAAAAATGGGCATCCGTCTGGTGCATGCCTACCTGAATCACCGCATCAACGCGCCGAGAACCACGGTCACGGTAGACGGCAAGATCGACGACTGGACAGGAAACACCGATGCGCTCTTTGTCGGCAGTCAGTCGCAGGCGCAGGTCACTCTTCGCACCGCGCACGATGCGGAGAATGTATATTTCCTGCTCTCTCGATTGGATACCGATCTCTGCGATGCGGATACGGTGACGGTCCATATCGGCGTGGCGGATACGGCATATTATTCGGTGACCGCTGATCTTAAGGGCATCCGCGAAATCACCTATTTTGCAAACGGCGTTACGACCAAGGTCGCAAACGGCGGCAAGGCGGCTGTAAAGATCTTCGGCACAGTCAATAAGGGCACCGATACCGACGAGGGCGCTTTGATCGAGATCTCGGTTCCCAAAAAACTGGTCGGTCTTGCGGGAAAGACGGCATATCCGATTCGTCTTGAACTTGCCAATGCCGATGGCAATACATGGATCCGCGATTCGTTTACGGGTGTAAGCTGGTTTTCGACCGGCCTGTGGCCGATGGTTGAACTCGACTGATATTCTAAAAGGGGAAAGTTTATGAAAAAATCTATGCGTATTTTGGTTTTGCTGAGTGCTTTGCTCATGGTATTTGCTATGGCGGCTTGTGAGGGCACAAAGCCTGCCGTTACCACGGCAGCACCTGTTGTCACTACAGTAGCGCCTGTTGTTACCACGGCAGCACCTGCTGTGACCACGGCGGCACCTGTCGTTACCACTGCGGCACCTGTCGTTACCACGGCGGCACCTGTCGTCACCACGGCGGCACCTGTCGTCACCACGGCGGCACCTGTTGTTACCACGGCAGCGCCTGTTGTTACCACGGTAGCACCTGTCGTTACCACGGTAGCACCTGTCGTTACCACGGCGGCACCTGTCGTCACCACGGCGGCACCTGCCGTTACTACGGCGGCACCTGTTGTCACTACAGCAGCGCCTGTCGTTACCACGGCGGCACCTGTCGTCACCACGGCGGCACCTGTCGTTACCACTGCGGCACCTGTAGTTACCACGGTGGTTCCTGTAGTGACCGAACCGGTAAAAGAAGGCGTGACCGAGTTGCTTTCCATCAAGGATCTGAACAAAAACAGCGAGGACGGCAGTCATGCAAACGACAATTTTCTAACCGCGTCTCTCGAGATCAACTATCGCGAGTCACTCGAGCTTCGCTCCTCCACGACCGGTTTTGCCCGCTACGATAAGGCGTGGTATCCGCGAATCAAAAAGGTCAACGACAACCTCTATGTGATGTTTTGGATGTACAGCCAGTATGGACAGCATCTGTACTGGGCGACCAGTACGGACGGACAGAACTGGGGCGCACCGCAGGTGTTCTGGAACTCCGCGGGTCATAAATTTACATACACGTACGGTTCGCTTGCAGGTACGGAGAGTCGGTATTTTGCAGTGAATGCGGATGCCTGCGTGCTGGACAACGGCGACATCCTTTGCGTGTACGCCGTTCGCCCGAACAAAGGATACTCGACGAACGAATACACCGATCTCAACGGCCTGTGGATGCGCCGCGGCACGGTGAAAAACAATAAAATCATCTGGTCGGAAGAAGAGAAGATCTATACCGGACATCTGTGGGAGCCCTTTATCCGGCAACGGTCGG
>CAYQBT010000037.1:0-9916 GCA_964415775.1 uncultured Lachnospiraceae bacterium | reverse complement strand
GCAACACTCGGGACTGCCCCAAGTATGACAAGCAACATACGTCCACCTGTGGCGCACATCCCAACTCCCGCTTCACCGCAATGGCAATCAACTGCCCCTGCATCTCTTCCGAGTTCAACAATCCCGCAGGCGTTCCGATCAGCGCGATCGTATTCGGCGGTCGCCGTGCAAAGACCGCTCCTCTGGTATATCAGTCCAAGAACTGGCAGCACGGTACCTTCGTTGGTTCCATCATGGCTTCCGAGACTACTGCAGCGGCTGCAGGTGCAGTCGGCGTAGTTCGCCGCGATCCTATGGCAATGCGTCCGTTCGTTGGTTACAACATGGGCGACTATTTCCAGCACTGGCTTGACATGGGCAAGAAGATCCCCAATGCGCCCAAGATCTTCAATGTTAACTGGTTCCGCACCGACGATGAAGGCAACTTCATTTGGCCCGGCTTTGGCGACAACATGCGTGTTCTGCTTTGGATCCTTGCTCGTTGCGCTGGCGAAGTTGACGCAGTTGAGACAGAAATCGGTTATGTTCCGAAGGCTGAGGACATCAACATCGAAGGTCTTGACGGTATCACCGTTGACACCATCAAGGATCTGCTCACCGTTGACGTTGCTTCCTGGAAGGAAGACGCAAAGAACATCCGCGAGTTCTACGGCACGATCGGTGATCATGTTCCCGCAGAGCTTTACGAAGAGCTTGACGCTCTCGAAAAGAGACTCGGCTAATTTGAACAGTCAAAAGGACGATGCATTTGCATCGTCCTTTTTCTTAGCCCAAATACGAAGAAACATTCTGCATCACTTCGCCGACTGCACCGATTGCCTTGCCCGCGGTTTTGGCAATTCTCTTCTTCTTAGGCTTCATCATACTTTTTGCCATCATACCAACCGCCGCACCAATCATCATTCCGGTCAGTGCCGCACTTGTCATTTCGGTCGTTTTCTTTTTCTGCATGTATTCTCCCTCCTTAAATGTCTGTACACATAGTTTTTGCGCATAAAGGAAAAATATGAACGAAAAATATTTCTATATTTGACACTTACATGTATTTATGCTAAAATAGCAGTACTATATTTTAAGCGAGTGTTACTATGATTATTTTGAGTGCTACTGACCTGTCCTTGCATTTCGGCACGGTTACGGTTTTAGAGAATATATCGTTTTCAATCAATGAGGGCGACCGCCTTGGCGTAATCGGCGTTAACGGCGCGGGCAAGACTTCCCTTTTCAGGATATTGACTGGCGAGTATACTGCTGACAGCGGTGCTGTATACATTTCCAAAGGAAAAAGCATTGGTATTCTGGAGCAGAATGCAGACTTCAGCAAGGAAGATGGCGGCGAAAGTACTCTGGAGCATATGTATCTCGCATTCCCGAAACTTCTGCAAGCAGAAAAGCGCCTGGAAGAGCTGGAAAAAGAACTCTCGCATCGCAAGGATACTGCTTCAGAAGCCTATATCCGTTTAACGTCCGAATTCAGCGATCTCAGTGTGAGCTTTGCGGCAGACGGAGGACAGTATTTCCGCGGAAAGTGCAAAAGTATCTTAACAAAAATGGGCTTTGACGAAACCATGATGACTCTGCCTGTATCCAAGCTGAGCGGCGGTCAGCGCACAAGACTCGCGCTCGCAAGACTTCTCGCCTCCGAGCCGGATATTTTGATGCTGGACGAGCCCACGAATCACTTGGATGTAGAGACGATCCAATGGCTGGAGACCTTTTTGGCGGCATATAAAAACGCGGTAATGGTTATCTCGCATGACCGCTATTTTCTCGACCGCGTAACCAACAAAACATTGCATATCGAGCGGCAAAACGCCAAACTCTACAACGGCAATTACACCACTGCCCAAAAACTACGCGAAGAAGCACGCGAAGCGGATCTCAAAAAATACAACCTACAGCAAAAAGAGATCGCACGCGTTGAAGCAATGATCGAGCAACAGCGCCGCTGGGGACAGGAACGGAACTTTGTTACGATCCGCGCCAAGGAAAACTATATCAAGCATATGGATAAGGTCGAAAAGCCGGCAGACGAGTTAAAGTCCATCCGACTTTCTTTCCGGAATGCACCTGCCGGAGGTAACGATGTCATCATCGCGGATAACCTTGCAAAATCCTTTGGAGACAAAGTGATCTTTGAAAGTATTTCCTTTTTGATCAAACGCGGCGAGCGCGTTTTCTTTGCCGGACCGAACGGATGCGGCAAATCCACGCTGATGAAACTGATTGTGGATAAAGAAAAGCCGACCGGCGGTACTGTAGAACTCGGCACGAACATTAAAGCAGCATATTACGATCAGGAAAACCAGAACCTGGATGAAAAAGCAACCGTACTGGATGAGCTTTGGAACGCATATCCGAACCTGACAGAGTATAATATTCGCAGTACGCTTGCACTCTTTTTGTTTGCGTATGAGGACACACAGAAATTAGTTGCTGATTTAAGCGGCGGCGAGCGGGCGCGCCTGACATTGGCAAAGCTGATCCTTTCCAAGGTCAATTTGTTGATCCTGGACGAGCCGACCAACCACTTGGATATCGCATCCCGCGAAGCGCTTGAAAATGCGCTCAGCGCCTTTGAAGGCACGATCGTGTGCGTTTCGCATGACCGCTATTTTATTGAAAAATTAGCAACAAAAATTATAGAGATTCTGCCTCCAGACTTCCCTGCTTCCACTTTCGTATTCACGCCTACCGGTATGGATGCAAATATCTATGAAGCGTACCGCGCACAGCGCGAACTGCTTTTCTCTCCCGAAGCGGCAATGCAGGCAGAAGTTCTCCCCGCAGCTCCGACAAGCAGCAAAGAAGACTTCCTCCAAAAGAAAAAGGAGGCTGCCGACAAACGCAAAAATGAACGTCAGCTTCTCGCCTACAAAAAAGAGGTCGAGGAACTGGAAGCCGAGCTTATTACGGTTACCGATGAACTCTACGGCGATGCCGCGAGAGACTATATCCGCGCCGCCGAGCTCGATGAACGCAAAACGATCATCGAGGATCGACTTTTGCAGTTATATGAATTGACGGAAGAATAGTTATAAAAAACGCAGAGAATTGATTTCTCTGCGTTTTTCATACTTAAAATGTTCTTCTTCCCTCAATTGCGCGATTCAGAGTTACCTCGTCAGCATATTCGATATCGCCGCCAACTGGAATACCGTAAGCAAGGCGGCTGACAGTGACACCCGTCTGCTTAAGAAGTGAGGATATGTAAGTAGCGGTCGTCTCTCCCTCCACGGTAGGATTTGTGGCAATAATAACCTCCCGCACCCCCTCGTTTACACGGCGGATCAAATCGGATATAGCAAGCTTGTCAGGTGTAATGCCGTTAATCGGAGATATAACACCGCCGAGAACGTGATATACACCGCGAAAGCCGCGCACTTTCTCAAAGGCAAGGATTGCCTTTGCGTCCTCAACCACACAGATCAAGGAATGATCACGCGTGGTATCCGAACAGATCGGACAAACCTCGTCTACCGAAAGGTTGTGGCAGATCTCGCAATGCCCGATCTGCATTTTTGCGTCCATAATTGCGCTTGAAAACGCTTCGGCAGCTTCATCCGAAAGATCCAGCACGGAGAACGCCATGCGCACCGCGCTTTTGCGTCCTACACCGGGAAGCTTACGGAACTGTTCGATCAGTTTTTCAAGCGGCGGAAGATATTCTGTCATATCTGCTCCAAAAATATAGTGATTTAAAACATGCCCGGCATGTTGATGCCGCCGGTGATCTTAGCCATTTCACTCTCGCTGGTTAAATCCACTTTTTTGATTGCCTCATTGACTGCGGCAGTAATTACATCCGAAAGCGTTTCGATATCATCGGGATCCACAATATCCGGCTGAATATCGATGTTTAGAACCTCACGCTTGCCGTTGATCTTAACGGTAACCATACCGCCGCCTGCGCTGACATCGTATTCTCTCGCCTCAAGATCAGCCTGCAGAGTTGCCATATCCTCCTGCATCTTCTGCACCTGCTTCATCATATTGTTCATATTCTGGGCTCCGCCCTTGGGATAGTTCGCTCTCATAGTAGTCTCCTTTATTCTTCCAAAGTGTCTAACAAATCGTTTTTGTCAAGTTCTTGCTTGTCCGCAAGTTCATATAGCAGTTTATCTGCGCTGTATGCCTTGCCCTCACGCGCCGAAATCATTGCCGAAAGCCCATTCTTTGCACCGTCCTCACTCATCAGCTTCATGGTAAAACTGTTTCCGAACTTCACGATGATTCGATCATTTGCTTCGTCTTTATATGCCTTTGAACCGTCGCGGAGTCCCATCGCACTGCGGCTTTGCTTGGAAAGACTTTCTACAAGTTCAAGCCAGTATGGAAGTGCACGCACAGCAGCGGAATGCTCCTGCTTTTTCAGAGCAGGAACAAACGGTTCTTCAACCGGAATGGTTAGCTTCACAGATGCCGGAGCATCGTTCTTAACAGATGTTGTAGTTTCAGGAGCCGGGGGAATCGGCATACCAATGGACAAAAGCCCTATTTTCTCCTCGAGTGCCGCGACGCGCGCAAGCAGTGCCGAGGGCTCCTCCGAAAGCGTAGGATCGCACATCTTAATAAATGTCAGCTCTGCAATCATGCGTTTGGTACTGCCGGAGCGTTGCATCTGAACAAGAGCATCATCCAGCATACGGATATGATAGAGCAGTCGTTCATACGGATATCGCTCTGCAACGGAACGGATTCGCTCGATCTCCTCGACAGTGCTATCCAGATATAAAGCAGGATTTACCGTAGTTTTGACCACGAGCATATCCCTATAGAATGCCAGAATATCCTGCCAGAATACCGCCATGTCCACCGAGGAGGAAGCAACATTCTGAATTGCAGAAAATATATAGGAAAAATCTTTGTCTAAAACCGCAGTTGTCAGTTTTTGAATGTTCTCCGTACTGCTGATACCAAGCAGTTCTTCCACACGGCCTGCATCCAGAGTGCCGCCACTACTGCTACAAAGATCGAGCAAACTGATTGCATCGCGCATACCGCCATTTGCATGCTTTGCTAAAATGCGTGCAGCATCCGCGGTCAGTTCAATGTTCTCATCACCTGCAATATGCAATAGCCGATCGGCAATCACCTGCGTCGAAATCCGTCTGAAATCAAATCGCTGGCATCTTGAAATGATCGTGGACGGCAGTTTTTGCAGTTCGGTTGTAGCCAGGATGAATACAACATGTGCAGGCGGCTCTTCCAATGTCTTGAGGAGCGCATTGAATGCCGAGATCGACAGCATGTGTACCTCGTCCACGATATAGACGCGATATTTCAGTCCCGAAGGGGTATAAATTACCTCATCGCGGATAGCGCGCACCGCATCTACACCGTTGTTGGATGCCGCGTCCATTTCCAGCACATCGGTTGCGCTTTCGCTGTCAATACTCTGGCAGGCGGCGCATTTGCCACATGGATTACCGTTTACGGGAGAGAGACAGTTGATCGCTTTTGCCAGAATCTTTGCGCAGGTCGTCTTACCGGTACCGCGCGGACCGCAAAACAAGTATGCATGCGAAATACGGTTTTCGGCAGTCTCATATTTGAGGATGTCCGTAATATGGCTTTGCCCGCACACATCATCAAAGGTCACCGGACGCCATTTTCTGTACAACGCCTGATACAAAACGATCCCTCCCTATTAAAAAATGAAGCGAGCGCAAAAATGCCGACTCGCCGCAACTTAGCCGAATGATAAGACCATACACCCGAAAATCGGATAAACGACCACACGCGTTAACCACACCTTCTGCTCAGGACAGGCACCCTCGCGGCACATCAAACATACCGCTTAATGCTGCTTGGTTCCCCACCTGACATGGTTCACGGCCATTGATTGCGCAAGACCCATCCGTCAACACAGTCAATATGGCGCAGACCGCACCGCCGATACCCTCAAAACAGGAATCCACCCTCACTGTAGCGGATTGTGAGTACAGGGGTCCGCTACTCCCCCGGTTGGTATGGCCTTATCACGCGGCTAAGCTATTTAAATCCTATACGATTATAGCAGATTTCTTTCACTTTTGCAATACCTTTTTGTATTCGTATTCAGGAAAAATGTAACGTTATAATAGATCATGGGCAGACCGTACGTAGAAAAGTCTGCCCATGTATGTAATACGATTATTCGTCGGTGTTTTCTACCCAATTACCCTCGTAGTCGGTATAGAATTCCTTGCCGTCGGCGGTGTATTTGTGGCAGGAGCGACCGCCCGTAACGCCGTTAACGGAAATGGAACCGGATTCAATGCCGGAGTATTCATTCATAATGGTGGCAAAGTGGAAAACTCCCTCAGAATCCAGCGCGGTTACGATGTTATCAATATTGTTGCCGGTGGCATAGCCTGCTTCGATAGCAACAATATCGGTCCAGCCTTCTACGGTCTCCTTCATTTTTTCCGCAAAGTCGCCGGTCATTTTCACTTTGCCGTCCTCGGTAAGTCCTACTATCATTCCGTCGCTCATTGCGATATCAGCAAGCTTTCCCCAAGAGAGAATGTCGCTTGCGTAGGTTCCCGTTGCAACAACGGTGCCGTCCCCCTTTATACCCGCAACGGTGAGGGATTCAACGCCGCTGCCCATACTACCCATGTGCTTTGCGATATCCACGATTGCAAGCTCCTCAAAACCGGTAAAATCAAGTTCGTTGTAAGCCTCGGAAGACCAATACGCAAAGAACTTGCCTTCGCTGTTCAAAACGATAAAATCGTGCTTGTCGACCTCGATGAAAACAATATCACCGAGAAGTTTTTCCTCGAAAGGATAATTTTTGAACATATAGTTGAGTGCATTATCATCAATCTGCTCGTAACTGTTCAGTCTCTTAAGCTCATTGTTGATAACGCAGAAGCCTTCAACATTCACATTGGTTGTGCAGTAGGCAGCCATGCTGATATTTTCAGCAATTCTCTTATTTTCGTAGTAAAGTTCACCCGAATCCGTGAGTGCAAAAGCAGATAGACCGGCGCCCTGAATGATCTTCTTAACATTGGGGATCTTTGCATATTCGCCGGCCTGCTTTTTCTCGGAATCCCCGCCAAGGGTAAGCACGGTTCCGTCTTCCGCAAGGAAGTAACTGGAGCCCGTGAGGCGGTTGTTTGCCTCCATCGCCGCCTTGATGGGATCGGAGAGTACAACAGCAGTTCCATTTTCGTTTTTATTATTCTTGTCGTCCTGCTTGCCATCGGTGTCGTCAGGGGTATCACCGGCAGACTGGCAAGCCGCAAGTACAAGCACCGTGATAAGTGCAATAATAAGCAAAGCAATTCTTTTAAAGAGTTTCATAAAATTGTCCTTTCAAAATGGTATTTACTGTAATCATATCACCACTTAGGCGCTTTGTCAATAAAAAGGATTGTGTATGCAAACGAATTTTTGCGTTTGCATTCAGGAAAAGAAAATGATCTTAGCGGCAAACACTCTCCCGGTTTGTTGCAGGATAGAAAGCTCAGCTGTACATCTTGCATTTTGCACCTTTCGGTACTCTACCCCATTTTGCGTTTCGCTGTACAAAACCTCTGTGTCCTCGTGCTTACATAACCAACTTAAGAGCGGATCTTCGCCACCCTTAGCCCGTATGTCGCACAAATAGCGGACGCTTCCGTCCGCACATGCGTCCACACAAATATTGGAACAATAATACCGTGTCCGAAAAGTCGTATCATCACCGTACGCGGTCCGAAAAGTTACGCGATTTCCATATATCTCTTTAATGAGTTTTTCTGCGTGCGCCTGTGCACTTTCTGCAGCATACGGCAAAAAAGTTTCCACGCTTTTCTCGCTGTTCTTTGTTTCTTTTATAAAAATGACGGCAAGCAAAACCGCCAAGCATACCGACACCGTTCTCTTTACCATGTATCCTCCACCTCCGCGTATAGTTTGTAACAGACCGGGATTTATAATTCCATAAATTCTATTTGACATTACTATTGCTTTTTGATATAATTTATATAATATGATAAAGGAGACTGGAACGGTGGATAGGTGTTTCTCCGCAATTCGCGGTAATCAAAAGCTTTGCAAGCGTCTTGCCGGTGAGATCATCGTAGGGCGGTTTCCGCACGCATATATCCTTGCCGGGAAGCCCGGCAGCGGTAAAAGAACGCTGGCAATGCAGATTGCCGCCGCGTTTGCTTGTAAAAGCCGATTCTCTATTCCCTGCGGGGTGTGTGACAGTTGTCAGAAGATCCTTGGAGGTTTTTCTCCCGACGTTCTGACCATCCGCAAGGATAGCGACAAAAAAGAATTCACCGTAAATCTGATCCGACAGATCAAAGAAAGCCTATATATCGCTCCCAATGAGCTGGAAAAGCGCATTTACATTCTGGAAGATACCGAAACGATGAATGCAAACGCGCAAAATGCCTTTTTAAAGATGCTCGAGGAGCCGCCGTCGTACGTAGTTTTTCTTCTGCTTTGCTCCAATACCGAGAATCTGCTGGAAACTATCAAAAGCCGTGCGCCGATTCTCTATACAGAGCAGTTGCCTGCAGAAGAGGTACACGCATATTTGCTCGAGCACTCCGCGCGTGCAAAGGAACTCACCGTAAGTGATCCGCAAAAATTGCAGGCGATCACGGTTGCCGCGAACGGCAGTATCGGACTTGCCATGTCCTTGTGTGAAGAAAGCGACAAGCACGCGGCTCTGCATCAGCTTGTTACTGACTTCCTTGCAGCATGGACGTCCCCTGCCCTTACGGATCTCAGTTTATTTTGCGACCGGCTTCCGGGGACGAGTGAAGGAATGACAGAATTTCTCGAAACCCTCAAAAAAGCGCTTCGGGACATAACGATCTGCAAATATGCGCCCGTCTGTGAACTTCTGTTTTTTAACACTGCCAGCGATGCAGAACCTATCGTAGAACGCGTTACGGTTTCCAAAGCATTAAAACTTTCTACCGCATCAGATCTTTTGTTGGAAAAATTGAAATTTTATTTAGATATACGACTTGCGGCTGTAACATTTTGCAGCGATGCAAGAAGAATTATGATTGAATGAGGATCAAGCATGTGTACTAATACGGAACAAAACATCGAAAAAGAACTTCCGGAAGAGGTTGAAATCATCGGTGTAAAATTCAAACCTACCGGTAAAGTCTACTATTTTGCGGCAGGCGCTCATACTGCAAAAATGGATGACAGCGTAATCGTGGAAACTGCACGCGGTCTGGAAATAGGAGCAGTTGCAACACCCAATAAAATGGTCAAGTCGAGTGAAATCGTCCCCCCGCTGCGCCCTGTGGTACGTATCGCTACACCCGCCGATCTGAAGCATGCCGCAGAAAACAAAGAAAAGGAAGCCGAAGCTTTTGAGATCTGCAAAAAGAAGATCGCTGAGCATAAGCTTGAAATGAACCTTGTAGAAGCCGAATATACCTTTGACAATTCCAAATTGCTGTTCTATTTTACTTCTGATGGAAGAGTGGATTTCCGCGAACTTGTCAAAGATCTGGCTTCAGTTTTCAGAACACGCATCGAGCTTCGCCAGATCGGTATCCGCGATGAAGCAAAACTGCTTGGAGGTCTCGGTGTATGCGGCAGACCGTTCTGTTGCAGTTCTTTCCTGTCGGATTTTGTTCAGGTTTCTATCAAAATGGCAAAGGAGCAGAATTTTTCGCTGAATTCTGCTAAAATCTCCGGTGCATGCGGACGACTGATGTGTTGCCTGCGCTACGAACACGAAACCTATGAAGAGGCGATCAAAAAAACGCCTCCGGTTGGCTCAACTGTAAAAACCGACAATGGGAACGGTGTCGTAGTAGAGACCAATCCTCTTGCCGGTTTGATCAAGGTAAGGCTGGAAGATAAGCCCGAAGCGCCCAAGGCGTTTGCGGTCAGCGATGTCACGCTTCTGTACCTGAAGAACCAAAAGCCGGTAGTTGAGTCCAAAACGAATGCGGAATCG
>CAYQBT010000036.1:0-10024 GCA_964415775.1 uncultured Lachnospiraceae bacterium | reverse complement strand
TAGCACGGTCGATATGGTTTGTCAACACCTTTTTTAAAAATTTTTTAAAAAATTTCGCCCCCCTTTTTCAGCTATTTCTTGACGAAAAAAGCCATATATGGTATGATAATAGTAAGAAAACAAAGTGAGGTAACGATCATGCTGAAAGTGGAACACGGCTGTGTAATGAATCTCGAAAACGCGATCCGCGGCGCACGCAATCCTTTGAACTCGTGGGCACGCTCGGACAGCGCCTATGACGAAAACGGTAACTACATCCTCGGCGCAAACGACCTCGATCTTGCCAAGCGCCTCTGCCACGCGGGCAGCGATCACCGCAAATTCATGCGGCAGATCTTAGTCTCGGTAGACATCACCGCCCCCTTATATTGGTGGAAAGAATTCGACACCTACAAGGTGGCAACCGTTGCCAACTCTACCAGCACCATGCATAAGATCCACGCAAAGGCCTTCGAACTTTCGGATTTCAGCACCGATCATATGACCGACGGTGCGCTCGCCGCCTTCGAGACCTATATACAGTATATGGAAGAAACGCGCCTGCGGTATCTGGAGAACAAGGACAGAGCCTACTGGTACGATCTGATCCAGCTTCTGCCCTCCTCCTACAACCAGCTCCGCACCGTAACGATGAATTATGAGACGCTGGTGAACATCTACTATGCCCGCCGCAGCCACAAACTGGACGAGTGGCACACTCTTTGCGACTGGATCCTCACTCTGCCCTATGCCGCAGACCTCATCTGCTGCAAAGAAGAGTAAGCCAAAAAATCATCCCCGCTTCTATGGAAGCGGGGATCTTTTTATTCCCATACGGAGATCTTCAGATTGTCGAACGCGGTGGTATGCAGATTGTTCAGCCCGTCCTTGTTTTTGCCGAGCAGGCGGAAGCCGAACGTACCCTTTTCCCAGACCACGTTCTTGTCGATCGCGCACCAGAGCTCCTTGCCGCTGTCGAGATCGGTCACAACACACTGCAGATACTCGCCCTTGACCGCGATGGTAAAGTGCAGATTGCTGCCCGGGGCAAGGCAAGCGCCGCTGAGCTTCATATTGCCGCCGTAGTTGCCATCCGGCTTGCCGTAGCCGAGTGCCAGCTTTGCGCCGTCGGTGGAGACGAACGCAAGGTAGCCGTAATAGCCGTTGCCGCCGTCATCTGCCCGCGCAAGATCCGAGCGGAACACGCCGCCGCCCGCGCTTTGCGTATTGTACATGTCAAACTCCATGACATAGTCGGAAAGTCCGGTCAGCGATTCCTCGCCGCTGTACAGAATGTGTACGTATGATTGCTTCACCGCCGAAGCAAGGTAGAGCTTACCGTCCCGTACCTCCCATGTGCTGCCGAATGGGGTGAACGCTTGCAGCGCAGACGCGTTATCGAAGGTGTTGGCATACACCGTCCTTGTCGCGGAGGTGTCGATCGCAGAGATTGCCGCAGCCTCCTCAACGCTTGCAACCGTTGTCAGCTCTGCCAAAGTGACCTCGTTTGCGGTGGTGATCTTCAGATTGTCAAAATACGCCTTGCCGACCGAGTGTAGTCCGAGCGAGGCAAGCGAGGTGAGCATGCGAAGTCCGACCGTGCCCTCTACCCACTGTGCATCGTTTGCCGCGCGGCGGATGGTATGGGCATGGGAATAGATCGTCTTCCCTGTATCCTTATTGGTGATGTCCACCTTGATGCGATCGCCCTTGGCGATCACCCGGATATGCGCACTGACACCGGGGGTGCAGGCAGAGGTGACCTTGCCCGTATGCAAGTTGCCGAGATACCGTCCGCTCCAATCGCTGCCGCCAAGCGCGCCGCGATTGCCCTCGGTGCCGACAAACGCCACATAGCCATAGTAGCCGTCTGCCTGCTCATCCGCAGCCTGCTGATCGGCGCGGAAGACGAGACCGCCCATCGTCTGCAGATGCATATAATCCACTTCCACAATGTAATCGACCAGCGACTCCTTGGGTACATATAGAATATGGGCATACGCGGAATCGTCCGTCGTATACGGCATGGTATCGGTCGGGGTATCCGTCAGGTACAGCCCGCCGTTTTTGATCTCCCACCGAAGTCGATACTGCTCAAAATCGGAAAGCGTTGCGGGGTTTGAAAAATCATTCTCGTAAAGCACCGTTTCCGCCGCAAAAGCGCCGGCGGTGAGCACAGCGGCAAGCACAAACAGGATACAGATGCGTAATAAATCTCTTTTCATTGCTTTTACTTAAAACCGCCACGGAATGTCCGCGGCGGTTTTTCTCATATATGCGTTTACTTGGTGATCGTTGCAGTAGAGGTCGGAGCATCCCATGCTACGGTTGCGCCGAGGGTCTCGGCAACGAAGCGTACCGGCATGTAGGTGCGGCTGCTTTCGATAAATGCGGGAGAATCGAGAGTCACTGCCTGACCGTTTACGATCGCCTCAGCCGCGCCGACCGTGATCTTGATCTCGGTATCAGCGGTCCTCAGGGTTGCGGTGGAGGTTTCGCCGTCCCAAGCGATCTCGGCACCCAGAGCCTCTGCCACGTAGCGAACGGGCAGCATGGTACGGCTGTTACGGATAATGGGAGCAACATCCATGGTCCTCTGCTCGCCGTTTACCGTGTAGTCGGTCTTGCCAACCGTCATCTTCAGCTCAACGCCTGTTGCCGAATCGCCGAATACGGAAACCTTGAGGTTGTCGAATGCGGTAGCGTTAAGGTTATCAAGATCGTTCTTGATCTGCGTATAGCCGCGGAAGCCGAATGTGCCGGCAGTCCACTGCGAATGCTGCTCTGCCCAATTCCAGAGGACCTTGCCGGTCTCAAGCTCGGTAATGGTGAGCTGGATCATGTCACCCTTTGCGGCAACCTGCAGATGCACGTTGGAGCCAGGTGCCAGAACGGGGGTGCTCACCTCGATGTTGCCGCCCCAGCCGCCTTCGGGTGTGCCGTAGCCAAGCGCACCGAGTTTTCCGTCAAAGGAAATAAAGCCAACATAGCCGCAGATCGCGTTGGGACCGTCGAATACGAGCGAAAGATCCGAACGGAAGATCAGACCCATCTGCGTTTGGGTGTTGTACATATCTACATCGACAACATAGTCGGTCAGCTTCTGCAGCTTCTCATCGCCTGCAAACAGCATATGCGACTGGGTGCTGCCGCCTGCAACCAGATACAGTTTGCCATCGTTTACAGCCCAGGTGCCGCCGTACTGATTGAAGTTTGCGATCGAATCCTCGCTATCAAAGGTGTTGGTGTATACGGTGGTGAGCTTCGAGGTGTCGATCGAATCGGTCGTAACGGGTGCGACGACCTCCATCGAGCTCGCATCGACCTCGTTTGCCGTGGTGATCTTTAGGTTGTCGAAATAAGCGTTGCCGATCGAGTTCACGCCGTTTGCAACGTACGCGGTACGCATACGGAAGCCAACGGTACCCTCAAGCCACTGTACGTCGTTTGCGGATTCGCCGATGGTGTAGATGTAGGAATAGATGAGGTTGCCGTTATCCTTATTGACGATGTCAACCTTGATCTTGCCATCCTTTACGATAACCGTGATATGGGCGTTGACGCCGGGCGCGCAGTCAGAGGAGCCGCCGCCGACATTGATGTTGCCCTTCCAGCTGCCGTCCACGTTGCCGCAGCCGAGCGCACCCTTGCCGGCATCATTTGCA
Source organism: uncultured Lachnospiraceae bacterium (assembly GCA_964415775.1). GTDB lineage: Bacteria > Bacillota > Clostridia > Oscillospirales > CAG-272 > UMGS902. The sequence goes on along the minus strand of CAYQBT010000036.1, from coordinate 6,380 downwards.
ACGAATGCAAGATAGCCGTAGAAAGCGTTACCGCCGTGCGAAGCAGATGCCTGATCTGCGTTGAAGATGATGCCGCCCGCGGTCTGCAGATTCATATAGTCCGCCTCGACGATATAGTTTGTGAGGGGCTCGTTTGCCTGATAAATGATGTGTGCAAAGCCTGTCTCCAGCGAGACCTCGCCTGCCTCGGCGATCGCCTTATCGGTCAGATACAGACCGCCGTCACGGATCTCCCACTGCAGCTGATACTGCGCGAAATCGTCAAGCGTTGCGGGATCCGAGAAATCGTTCTCGTAGATCACCGTTTCTGCTGCAAATGCGCCGAAGGTCAGCAGCAGAGCCGCCGCAAGAACTGCGCAAAGCATAATCAGTCTTTTTTTCATTGGTTGCCTCCTGAAAGTAAATTTAGAAAATTCTTCTATAATATATATTATCGCACAAAAACAGGGCAAAGTCAAGAGATTTGGCGTATAAATATTGTACAAAAACGTGTGAAAAGTATGGCAAAGGAAGCAAAAAACCGCCGCAGAGTCTGCGGCGGGTTTGCAACATATTTTTACTCTTCTACGAAGGTTGCGGTCGACATAACATCCGCCATGACCTTTTCATAGAAAACCTTGGTCTCGGTGCTCTGGCGGGAATAGGTGTTCTTATACTCTTCCTCGGTAACGCCGTAATCCTCGGCGAGTGCCGCAACCTTCGCGGCATACTCTTCCTCGGTAACGGTATAGTTATTCTCCTTAACGATCGCATAGAGGATCAGCTCTTCCTTGATGACGCTTTCTGCCGTCTCGGTGCAGTATGCCTCGTCGATACCGAGGTTCTCGAGCGTCAGACCCATCTGAATGTACTGATAGTATGCCATCTCATAGTACGCATAGAGGTCGCTTGCCATCTTTTCCACAACGCCTGCGGGATACTTCACGAAGTTTGCATTGTTGACAACAGCGGTCCAAGCATACTGATGCTTGGTGTTCTCGTTCTCCTCTGCGCGTGCCTCTTCGAGCTCCTTGCGAGCGTCCTCAAAGAGGGACTCTGCATAGATAGCATTGAGCGTGATCTCAAACTGTGCAGCCTTGCCGGCGAGCTCCTCGCTGTCGTAGTCCTCGGGGAAGGTCACGTCAATGGTCTTGACCTCCTCGGGTTTCATGCCGGCGATGCCGTCCTCAAAGCCGTCGATCATCGAGCCGGAGCCGAGCAGAAGGTCGGTGCCCTCATCGGTGCCGCCCTCAAATTCCTCGCCATCGATGGTACCGACGTAATCAATATTGACAACGTCGCCCATTGCAGCCGCGCGGTCGGTAACGGTCTCAATATCATCGCCCATGTCTGCGATATGTGCAACGACGTGCTCGTTTACCTCTTCATCGGTAACGGCGTCTACTGCAGGATAGGTGATCGTGAGGTTCTTATACTCGCCCGCAGTGACATAGGGAGTCAGATCGTCCTGCATGTAATTGATCGTCTTTCCACCACAGGAAGCCAGCGTAAGTGCCAGCATTGCAGCCGCGAGCAGAATTGCAAATGTCTTCTTCATTGTTTTGTTTCTCCTTTATTTTGCACCGTTGAAGGTTGCATTTTCTACTAAAAAGTCCATAACCTCGGCATAAACGACCGAGAAATTTATGGTATTTGCAAAATAGGTCTCGGTGACGCCAAGCATCTCGCACATCTCTGCCACGGTCTCTACGCCGTAGTACTCCAGATAATAGTCCTGTGCCTTCCGGAGCTCCTCTTCGGGCGCGGTGATGTTCTCCGCCTGGGCGATCGCATAGACGACCATCTCCTGCTTGATCGCCTCCTCGGCGCTCGTGCGCACCTCTGCCTCATACGCGGCAGCGCTCATGCCGAGCACCTGCTCGGTAAGGTCGCCGTACGACATGTTGTATATCTCCGCATACGACTTGACATAGTCGATCTGCGTCTTCATGTAGTCCTCGACCAGTCCCTCGGGATAGCCCTTGACGGTCGCATTGTCTACCGCGATACCGTATACCGCCTCCTGCTTTTCGGCGAGGACGTCATACGCACGCTCCTCAACGAGCATTGCCTTTACATCGTTTTCAAACTCGGGAATGGTGTCATACTCGAACTTTTCACGGACAAAAGCATCATTATATTCGGGAAGAACGCTCTCCTCGATCGAATCAAGCGTGATCGCAAACTGTGCAGGCTTGCCTGCGAGATCGGTCTTGTGGTAGCTCTCGGGGAAGGTCACGTCAATGGTCTTCGTCTCACCGATGTTCATGCCCACGATGCCATCCTCAAAGCCGTCGATATATCCTCCCTCGCCAAGCGTGAGCGACTGATCGCTTGCCGTGCCGCCGTCAAATGCGACGCCGTCCATCGTGCCGACAAAGTCGATCACAACGCTGTCGCCCATTGCCGCAGGGCGTCCGGTGACCGCCTGTGTTGTCGAATACTGCGCCAAAAGCTGTTCAATGTACGCTTTCACCTCTGCATCGGTCACCTCACTGCTCGTGGTGATCGTTGCGGTCAGTCCTTTATACTTGCCAAGCGTGACATACTGCGAAATATCCGTATCGGCATAGCTGAAGCCGTCGGGATATGTAGCGGTATAATCATCGGGGAAGAGCTCTGCATCGGTAGCGGGAGCCGTGGTTACGGGTGCGTCGGTAGTGGTTACGGTTTCATCGGGTTGATCTGCAGCCTCGCGGCTGACCATATAGCCGACTGCAAATGCAGCAGCGATCGCCGCAAGCACGGCCAGCACGCACAGCACTGCGATAACTGCACCCTTGCCGTTTTTGGGCTTGCCGGCAGGTGCGGATGCGGGCTCTGTTGCTTCGGCTACAGGTGCTTCCGCTACAGGTGCCTCGGTTTCCACCGCTTCGGCTTCCGTCGCTTCGACCTCTACCGTTTCGGGTTCTGCTTCGGGTGTGGGTTCGACCTTTTCGATCAGTTTCTCATTGCCGCAATAGGGGCAAAAAGTAGCATCTGCCGAAAGATCCTTTTCACATTTCGGACAATACATAGGGGAATCTCCTTTATTGTTTTTAGCTTTAATTATTACTGGTTAATCAAAACGAACCTTGCTTGTGCAACGATCGCCGAGATCACCTGTGAATACAGTTTATCCTCTTTGAGTGTATCGCGGGTGCCGCCAAGCTGTGCGAGCAGAGCGTCCACGCTGCCGAGGCCGAGGATGGCGGCCGTTGCCTCCAGATCCTGATCGAATCGCTCGTCGCTGACGTCGATCCCCATATCCCGCGCGATCGCGTACAGCAAAAGCTGTTGGGCAACGATGTTTTTGGAGCTCTCCAGCATGATGCCCTCGGCATCTGCAACCGACAAGCCGTAGAAGGTCGGGAACAGCTCCTCATAGGTCATACCGTTCATCTCCGCAAATGCGGTATACACCGCAATATTGTTTTCAAACACCGCGTTGACACGTGCCTCGGGGTATTGCAGAATATAGGAATTGGCAAGTGCCTTCGTCCACGCCGCCGTCTCCTTCTCTGCCGCAAACGCCGCCTCGATCTCCGCCGCAAAGCCGCCGCGGATCTTGTCTCTGTATGCCGCCGCGCTGGCAGCGCCGAGGTAATTTACCGCGATCTCATCGGTCAGCGTGGGGTAAATATAGTTGAGCGTCACCGTAAAGGTAGCGCTTCTGCCGGCGAGCCCCTGATAGTAATCGTCGGGGAAGGTCAGCGTAAAGGTCAGCACGTCACCGGGGATCATACCGGCAACCGCCGCGGCAAAGCCGGGGATCGCAAAGGTCTCGTCCAGCACCAGCGTGTGGTTCTGCAATGCGCCTTCCTCAAACAGATCCTCATACATACCGCCGCCGAAGTCGATGTTGACCTTGTCTCCCATCTGGCAGGCGCGGGTGTACACCATCGCCTCTCTCGGGAGTTCGGCAAGCGCCTCCTCGATGCTCGCCTCCACCGCCTCCTCCGAAACCGGTTCGGGTGCGGGCACACGTACCTCGATGCCGAGATACTTACCAAGCTGGATATATTCGCTAAGATCGCTCTTTGCAAAATCAAACGCAGTCGTTTCCGCGGGTGCGGTCGTCACCGGCGGGGCAGTTGTGACCGGAATAGGGTGCACGTCAATGGACACCGCGGTCGTTACCACAGGCTCTTCCGTCGTCACGATCGGCTCCGCCGTCTCGGTGGTCACGACCGGTTCTGCCGTAGTCACGACCGGCTCTGCTGTGGTCACGGTCGGCTCGGTATCCGACGAAACGGGAATGTCGGTCGTCGTCACGGGGGGCTTTTCGGGATTGATACACGCACTCAGGCTGAGTACCAGCAGAAGAAGTGCCGCAAAACACAATATCTTTTTCATAACCGCCCTCCGTTTCTTCAGAACATGCTAAAACATTATACTACATACACGCGCAAAAGTAAATGAATTTTGCGTGAATTTTTATTTATTTCAATCCCAGATCCTTTTTGCCAAAGATGTACGCCTTGTTGCAGAAGCGGCAGGAGATCTCCAACTCCTCTTTCTTGCCCTCGGCAACCTGCTCGGCGAACATTTCGCAAAGATCCTTCTCGCCGACCGAGATCAGCGCGCGGTGCATGCGATCGCGGGAACAATCGCACCTGTACTCGACCTCCAGCATGTCAAAGGGATCGTATTCAATGCCGCTAAGTGCAATATCCGCGATCTCGGCAAGGCTCTTGCCTTCGTCAAACAGGCGGGATACATTTGAAAGTGCCGCGGCATTTTCCTCCAACTTTGCGATCACCGCCTCATCCGCAAACGGAAGAAGCTGGATCAGCACGCCGCCCGCCGCGCGGACGGTCGCATCCTTGTCCACCAGCACGCCAAGTGCGAGCAGCGTCGGGATCTGCTCGCTTTCGGCATAGTATGCGGCCACGTCCTCGGCGATCTCGCCCGAGCGCAGTTCGACCATACCGATATGCGGCTCTGCCTGTCCGCACTCGCGCACGACCGTCATGCGGCCGTATCCGACCGCGCCGCCGACATCGAGATGCCCGTTTGCTTTGATCGGCAGATGCGTTTCGGGGTTCTCCACATACGCTTTAACATTGCCGTAATAGTCCGCCACGGCGATCAGCTTGCCGATCGGGCCGTCGCCCGCGACCGTCACGCTGGTCGTATCCTGCTTTTCGCCGTTCATCGAGCCCATGACCGACACCGCGGTCAGGAGTCTGCCGCCCGCCGCTGTTGCCGTGGGCGCGGTGCCGTGCAGCCTGCGGAATTCCTCCACCATTGCCGTGGAATTGATCACGTGGATGCGCGCGCTGCCGTCCCGCGTCATCGCACGCAGTATCTGTGATTTAGTCGTATTTTTCATGATAATTCCTCTTGCTTTTGGAAATTTATAAGGTTTATTTTTGCGGTAGGGGAGAGGTTCGCCTCCCGTTTACAACATCACACCGTGGCAAACGGACAGTCGAGGACGCAATGCGACCTTTGGTCGCTATGTCCCTACAAAAATTCAATTTATATCATCGCAAAATATACTATAGACATCTGTAGGGTCGATTCACGAATCGCCCGCTTGCCTCACACCCGCTTTGCGGTAAAATAGAGGCGTTCGGTATCCCTCTCCACCGGCTCACCGCCGATGCCGCCGTCTACACAGATCAGCTCGAAGCCGCACTTTTCAAGCAGGCGCTCCACTTCTCTTCGCGTAAAGCAGTATTCCCGCTCAAAATCATCGCGGCGGGTATAGCTGCCGTCCGTATTTTCGGTAAACACGCTGGTGCAGAACTCGCAAATGCGGCTTTCTGGATCGTAAAAATTCTGCCAGCCGCAATAGATGCCCTCCTCCTCGAGAATATAGGCGTTCGTGCCGTATATGTGTTTAAACTTGTACGGAGAATTCAGGTCAAAGCAGAATATTCCGCCCGGTTCCAGATAATTATGTACTAAGGAGAACACCTGTTTAAGATCCTCCTTACCGTCTACGTGATTAAGCGAATCGAGACAGCTCACCACTGCCTGCACGGTGCCGTACAGCTCAAAGTCGCACATATCCTGACAGAGGAACAGGATGTTTTCCGCCCTTCCCTTTGCCTCCGCCTTGCCTTTTGCGATCTGGAGCATCTCGGGCGAGAGATCCACACCGGTCATGTCATAGCCCAGCGCATCGAGTGCCATAGTCATCTGCCCCGTACCGCAGCAAAGGTCGAGCACAAGCTTTACGGGAATACCCGAATGTGCACGGATCTTGCGGTCGAGATATGCCGCCCATGCACCGTAATCGATCTCGGCATTGAGCGCATCATACACAGCCGAAAGCGCGCTGTAATTATCGGTCATGATGCCCCTCCTCTCAAAACAAAAACGCGCCGAAACGCGTTTGCCTTCTTCCTTACCTCTATTTTAATGCATTTTTGTGCGCTTGTAAACACTTTTTCTGTGGGAAAATTGAATTT
>CAYQBT010000035.1:1020-10190 GCA_964415775.1 uncultured Lachnospiraceae bacterium | reverse complement strand
ACGGAGCCGCATAAGATCCCTCCTAACGATTTTATTATAGGCAATCACAAAATGAGATATTGACAAATATCACAAATTGTGATATATTGAATTTAAATCGTACTTATTTGGAGGTTTTCTATGGACACGAATCAACAAAACACAACCGAAAATGCCACTTCCGCAGCCATGAAATTCTGCAAGCATTGCGGAAAACAAATTGCCGCAGAAGCCATCATTTGCCCCTTATGCGGATGCCAGATCGAATCCTTGAAAGGCGCCGAAAGCACACCGAATATTGTAATCAACAACAGCAACATGAACTCCAACGTGAATACAAATATGATTTCGGCGGCGGCACTGAAAAAGCCGAAAAACAAATGGCTTGCCTTTGCGCTTTGCGTTCTCTTCGGATACTTTGGAGCGCATAAATTCTACGAAGGCAAGGCAGGCATGGGAATTCTGTATTTGTTCACCTTCGGATTATTGGGAATCGGATGGTTCATCGATTGCCTTGTGCTTCTCTTCAAGCCTAACCCTTATTACGTATAACCAAGCAACCAAAAAAGCTGACGGACTCCGTCAGCTTTTTTGTGTCTTAAAATATTCTACCTATTACCTGAAAAATCTCCAGGCGTTATAGCAGCTTATGCCGATAATAACGGCGATCAGCACGACGAACAGTTTTTCCACCATTGCCGCGTTCATCTTTTTGTTCAGCCGTCTGCCGACCATGCCGCCGCCGATACCGCCAAGCACCATCAGTACAAGCCAGCTCATGTGAAACTGCGGCACGCTTGCCGTGACCAGACTGGTGAAGAGGCTGGTGATCTGCGAAATGAGAATAATGTACAGGCTGTTCTGCGCGGCTTCCTTGGTCTCCATGGAAAAGAAGAAATAGAGCACCACAAGGTTGATCGGCCCGCCGCCGATGCCGAGAAAGCTGGAGAAAATACCAAGGAGCAGTCCCACCGGGATACAGACCACGGGATTTTGCACCTGCATGGTCTTGATACGCTTCTTGCAGAGCGTATACACAAGGGTCGCCGCGGTGATCACCGCAAGGCAGACCGCCTGATATCCGCCTACTCGCTCGGGCTCTGCCGCCATATCGCGGAGCACCGAAAAGAGATTCTTTCCGAGCATACCGCCGATCGCCGCACCGATCGCAAGCGGCGTGCCGGTGCGGAATTTCACCAGACTTTCCTTTGCCAAAAGCGCTTTGCCAACAGAATAGCAGGACATGCTGAGCACCGTACAGCCCGACAAAAAGCTGATCTCCGCAACGCCCGCGATTCCAAGAGCATCCAAAAGAGGCTTAATAATGACGCCGCCGCCGATACCGCAGATCGCTCCCACGACCGATGCACCGAACGCAACGGCTAAAATAAGAATTTCCATATCAACATCCTTTACTTTTTACCAATACGATGCCTTGATCGGCAGCGGATCGGCAGTGAGCGCCTGACGGTTGCAGAACTGCTCGAGCAGACGCAGCTTTATCTCCGCATATTCGGGATCGTCATAGCGGTTGATATGCTCCTCGGGATCGGTTTCAAGATCGTACAGCTCGTTTTTGTGATCCTGCGGATAGGACGCTGCAAGCGTGTGCATCTGTGTGATCTTGTAGCGGCCGTCAAACAGCATCGACGCAAAGGAAACGGCATCGCCGCCAAGCTTGGTCTTGTAGTATTCGCAGAAGACATCCTCGCGGAAGGTGTCTGTCGGCGCTTCGCCGGTGAGCAGCGGCAAAAGCGAGCGTCCCTGCATGCCAGGATGCTTTTCAAGCCCGCAGGCCTCAAGCAGAGTCGGCGCAAGGTCAAGGAGTTCCACAAGTCCGTCCGCCACGGTACCCGCCGTAAAATGATCCTTCCAGGAGAGGATCAGCGGCACGTGCACGTTGCTTTCATAGAAATAGCAGCCCTTTAAATACATGCCGTGGTCGCCAAGGCTCTCGCCGTGGTCGGCATGGAAAATGATGATCGTATTTTCAAGCTGTCCGCTCTCTTCAAGATAGGTCAGCATCCGTCCGACCTGCTCGTCCACGAGGTCACACATCGCATAGCATGCGGCGCGGACCAGACGGTGATCGTACTCGGTCATTTCGTCATACGGGAAATTGCCCTTGATGCCGTATGCACCGCGATGCTCCTTACGCTGCGGCGGTGTCTTGGTTGCAAGTTCGCCCTTGACATAGTCGGGCAGCGGGATCTGATCCAGGATCGGCAGATACCGCTCTAAATACTCCTTAGGCGGATCAAACGGATGATGCGGATCAAAGCAGTTGAAGGAAAATACCCACGGGCGGTTTCTGCCCGCAGACGCCTCCATAAACTCGATCGCGCAGTCTGCACACCATTTTGCCTGGCTGTACTCCGCCGGCAAGCCCGTAAAGACAAAGCGGCAGTCCTCGCGTACGGGGCGGTTATTCTCTACGCCCTGCGCGCGCAGCCACTGCGAATAGCTGTTCATCAGCCAGTCGCCCGGTGTGCTGTTGTCATGGCTCCATGCAAAATAGTCGTAGCCGTCGTTGATGCGGCGCTCGATCGTCTTGCAGAATGCGGGCGCACAGCCGGACAAATGCAGCTTGCCCGAAAGACCGCCGATATAGCCTGCATCGTGCAAAAGGCGGGTGAGGAGAATCTCATCCTCCGGAATATCCTGCCCGTTCTGCCGTACACGGCAGGTACGCGGATAGCGTCCGGTCAGAAAGGACGCGCGACTGGGGGCACACACGGGTGCCTGACAGTAGGCGCGGGTAAACCGCACGCCGCCGGCCGCAAGGCGGTCAAGGTTTGGAGTATGTACGAATCTGTTGCCATAGCAGCCGAGGGTATCCACCCGCTGCTGGTCGGTGCAGATCCATAGGATATTGGGGCGTACTGCCGTCTCCATAAACATTGTTCTCCTGTCGGTATTTTTCGTTTAATACGGTGCTGTCGGTTTCGGGATCGGATCGCACATACGGCACTGTCTGTCGCAGAGCTTTTCCAGCATCTGTACACGCAGTTCAATATAGTCCGGATCCTCGTACAGGTTGTTCGTCTCCTTCGGATCGGTCACAAGGTCGTACAGTTCTCCCCTCACAGCATCCATTGCCGCAAGCTCATCCGGCAGGGTGCTGACGCGTACCAGCTTGTACCGTCCGTCAAACAGCATGGACGCGTAGGTCTTTGCTCCGGTCTTATACGCATCCTTGCAAAGTTCACAGTAAACATCCTCGCGGAAAACATCCAGCGGCGCTTCGCCGGTGAGCAGCGGCAAAAGCGAGCGTCCCTGCATGCCGTATTCGGGCGCAAGTCCGCATACATCCAGCAAGGTCGGCGCAATATCCAAAAGCTCCACCAGACCGTCTGCCGTCACACCCGAAAGGAAATGATCCTTCCAGGAGACGATCATCGGCACGCGCACACTGCCCTCATAGAAATATGCCGCCTTCAGATACATGCCGTGATCGCCAAGGCTCTCACCGTGGTCGGCATGGAAAATGATGATCGTGTTGTCGAGCTGACCGCTCTGTTCCAGATAATCGAGCAGCTTGCCGATCTCCTCGTCCAGTATATCGCAGAGTGCGTAATAGGAAGCACACAGCAGTTTGTGATCGTACTCGGTCATTTCGTCAAACGCGAAATGTCCCTTTCTACCGTAGGCGCCAAGGTGCTCGCTCTGCTGAATGGCAGTCTTTTTTGCAAGCTCGCCCTTGACATAGTTCGGCACCGGCAGCTCGTCCAGTTTATCCATATAGCGCTCTATATACTCGGGGGGCGCATCAAACGGATGATGCGGGTCGAGATAGTTGACCGAGAACAGCCACGGACGGTCATGCACGCGCGCCGCCTCCATAAACTCGATCGCCTGTGCCGTACCGTAGGCACTCTGGCGGTATTTTGCAGGCATGCCGTCGTGTGCATATTTACAATCCTCGCGCAGAGGACGCTTCGTCTCCACTCCCTGCGAGCGCAGCCACATCGCAAACTTGTTCATAACGTGTCCGCCGTTGGTACTGCTGTCGTGCGACCAGGCAAAGAAGTCGTATCCGTCGTTGATACGGCGCTCCTCCATGGGATAGACCTTCGGATGACAGGCAGAAATGTGCAGCTTGCCCGAAAGACCACAGGCATACCCCGCATCGTGGAAAAGACGGGTAACCAGAATCTCCTCTTCGGGAATATCCTGTCCGTTATTGCGCACGCGGCAGGTACGCGGATAGCGTCCGGTCAAAAAGGACGCGCGGCTGGGCGCACAGACGGGTGCCTGACAGTACGCGCGCGTAAAGCGCACGCCGCACGCCGCAAGGCGGTCAATATTCGGCGTTTTTACAAATTTGTTTCCGTAACAGCCGAGCGTATCAAACCGCTGCTGATCGGTGCAGATCCATAAAATATTCGGGCGTTTTTCCGTATCCATTTTCTTCTCCTGTACCATCTTGGTTTTTTCTTCATTATAGAAAATATCTTGCAATAAGTCAATAGATATGCTATCATAAAAACTACCGTTTTTATTCTGTGCAAACTCTTTTAAAAAGGGGGAAAATCCATGCCGCCGATCCACATCATGATCAAGCCGGTCTCGGGTGCGTGCAACCTGCATTGCCGCTATTGCTTTTATGCCGACGAGGTCTCCCACCGCATGACGCCCTCCTACGGCATCCTGCAGCCGGACACGATGCAGGCGCTGATCCGCAAAGCCTTTCTCTACGCCGATGACGGGATCACCTTTTCCTTTCAGGGCGGCGAGCCGACGCTGGCAGGCGTTGATTTTTACCGCAGATTTCTAAAAACCGTTTCGGAATACAACACTCGCCGCCTCCCGGTATCCTACAGCGTACAGACCAACGCAACTCTGCTTTCGGACGAGCTCTGCGCCCTCTTTGCCGAGCATCGTTTTCTGATCGGCGTGTCCCTCGACGGCACGAAAGCCACCCACGACGCCCTGCGCACCGACCAAAGCGGAAAGGGAACGCACGATGCCGTACAGCGTGGCATTGCCCTGCTCAAAAAGCACAAGGTGGATTTCAACATCCTCTGCGTCGTGACAAAAGAGGTAGCGGACAACGCCCGCGCGGTCTGGAAAGCGCTTGCCCCCTACGGTCATATCCAGTTTATCCCCTGCATTGACGGACTGGACGGCGTGGCGATGCCCTTTTCCCTCGATGCCGAGCGTTACGGCAGATTTCTGGTCGAGATCTTTGACCTCTACCGCGCGGCATTCTTTTCTTCCTCCCCCGTGGAGGAGCGCAGAATGGATAACTACCTTGCCATGCTCCTCGGGTACCCACCCGAGCATTGCGGCATGTGCGGTGAATGCGGTGTCTACTTCCTTTGCGAAGCGGACGGCAGCATCTTCCCCTGCGATTTTTACGTGCTGGATGCATGGAAGCTCGGCAATATCCGTGAGACCTCCTTTGCCCGCATGGTAAAAGGCGAAGTCATGCAGCGCTTTCAGGCGGAGGGCAGGCAACTGCCCGAGGACTGCCGCAGCTGCAAATATGTCACGATCTGCCGCGGCGGATGCCGCCGCGACCGCGAACCGACGCTGACGGCAAATCGGTTTTGCGAGAGCTACAAATACTTTTTTGACCGCCGCCTTGCCGATCTTAGTGCCCTTGCCGACGCGGTGCGAAGCAATATGTCCTGAAAATGCAAAAGACGGAGAATGTTTCCATTCTCCGTCTTGTTGCTTATTTTACTCCAGAATGTTGGTGGTGATAAAGTCAACGCCCATGTCGATCAGTTTTTCTGCCGCTTCTTTGTCATCGCAGGTCCAGCAGTTGATCTTGATGCCGTAGGCATGCAACATATCTACAGTCTCCTTACGCAGATTCTTGTAATACACATCCACATCCAAGCGGTTTTCTGCCAGTGCTTTTGCCTTTTCTTCGTTCAGCTCGTTTTCTTTGTTCCCGGTCAGCCACTGGATCGTGCTTTGCGGCAAGAGAGTGCGGAGCGCGGTGCAGATCCCGTAATCAAACGCGATAAAGATCACGCCCTCGATATACCCAAGTTCCCGGATCTCTTCCACCATGCGTACAAGATCCGCGTGGGCAAACGGCTCCTTCACTTCCAGAACGCACATTTTGCCGTACTTTTTACAAATACGGATGTACTCTGCAAGTAGCGGAATACGGATATCCCGACGGTCGGTCGAGCCATCCTTGTCCGGCAAAAGAATATCTTGGACTGCCGAAAACTCGTTCTCTATAACCGAAACATCAACGGCCCCGTCGGCGACTCTTTTGGTCGTTGCGTCATGCAGAAGCACAAACTTTCCGTCCTTTGTCACACGCACATCGGTTTCGATGCCGAAATAGCTTCTGTTGCCCGCGGCAACAAATGCAGGACAGGTGTTTTCCCGCTCAATGCCGCTTAAACCTCGGTGCGCAACCATTTTTACCTGCTTTGCGTCGATTCTGATCGTATCCATTACATTTCTCCTAACACAGACACCGTCCCGGTGTTTTTATTTCTCGATCTTGCCCTCGATCGTCTTAAGTCCTTCGTCAAAGAAGCTCCAATCGGTATGCCAACGCATCGACTCAAGACGGAATGCCGTCGGCCATGCGGGGAGCCACTGGGAGGGACCGAACGGCTTAACGCCGTAGCGTCCCCAACGGGTGTGGAAGATCGCCTCATCCTGCGCACCTGCGGGACGGATGCGTCCGTTTATGTACTGTGTGCCGTCCGAAATGCACTGGCAGGCATTGCACCAGAACGCAAGCGCGCGCTCGCGCCACTGCACATAACCGGTGATCTCGTAAAGCTCGAGGAAGGAAAGCACGTCGCGCAGTGCGTACTGGTCAAGTGCCTGATGCGGTGTGGAAACGCTGGTCGAGCCAAAGGTATCGTAACCCATCTTCGCAATCAGGCAGTCCGCGGGATATTCCACCGTAAAGTGCATCATCCAGGTGCAGAGATACCATGCGATCTTCTCTGCGCATGCGATGTACTTCTTGTCGCCGGTCACATTGTAGAGTGCCAGCGCATCACGTAGCAGGGGGGATGCAGATTCTTTATCAATACTGTAGGTGTCAAGTGCGCCCGCGGTGGTAAAGCCATCGCGCTCAAGCCCCTGATAGTAAAAATCAAACGCCTTTACAGCCGCATCAAGGTACTTCTTGTCGCCGCTCTTCTTATACGCGGTGATGATCGGCAGAACGAGGAAGCAGCCGATCGTTCCCTTTTTGGCACGCACATTGCCGACCTCATCCCAGGATTTTGCGAAGCTTCCCTCCTCATCCTGATTCTTCAGCGCAAAATCGCAGATGTCATACGCAGCCTGCAGATACTCGGGCTTGTCGATGCCCACCTTTTGCAACAGGTCGTAGGCTTCAAAATACCCGTCTGCGCCCGTGCCGATGTTGCAGGCATCGGTCTGCAGAAGGATCTTTCCGTCGGGGGCACGGCGAAGCTTTTTACCTGCAAAGTTCTTGTAGGTTTCATAGGAGCACTCGCCGACCTCCCAGCGATCGGGCTCATAGTCTGCAGGGAATTCCATATATCTCCAGGGATCGAAATCAATACGGGATGCGATATGTCCCGCCTCGTGCTTACCGAACTTGAGCCAGCTGTCGTGCACCTCCAGAGCGATCTCCAGTTTTTCCTTGTCGCCGGTGTTCAGATAATCCTGAATGAACGCATTTGCCATGGACGCGCTCTGTCCTACCCAGCCGACCTCATAGCGATGCTCGGTCTTTTTGTAGCTGGTGGTGCCAAGGTGCCACTGTGCGCCCATGGTAAAGCCGGCAAAGCCGCTCTTTTCGCGCTGGAACAGGTAACGGCTGTAGGCAATACCGAGGCGGTAGAGCTCTTCCGCGGTTCTGGGTGCCGCGATGCTATGTCCGTAGTAGCGCCATGCAAAATCCAACAAGTACTTATAGCGATGCTTCGTTCCGTCGGTGGGAACAGCGAGGATAATCGCCGTAAAGTCGCTCTTCGGTTCCATCGTGCCCTGGAAAGGATCGCCCCAGAAGTGGCGTTGCAAAGTCTTCGGCTTCTCCTCCTCGGGGAAGATGACCGCGTGCAGCTCACCCTCGTCTACCTTATAGAGGGAGCAAGCGTTATTATCGTTTACCTCTGCCATCAGCGCAAGGCTGAGCGTATCGTTTTCGCTGTAAGTACAGGACGGAATGGTCGCACGATGGGATGCAAATGTCCAAGGCGTACCGTCCTCGGCTCTGTCGCCGACATACTCAGCAAGACTGCCCCAGCCGTTGCCGTTATAGCTGATTGCGGGAATCAGCGTAAAGGTCGGCTCACCGAGAAAGAGCAGTTCCATGCGCATATGATCGGTAAGCGCATCGGTGTGGCGGTGCCATCTCCATGCACCGTTCTCGATCGGCTCGAACGTGTCGGTCGCGCCCTCAATACCGAGAATGCGCGCATAGGGCTTGCCGTTAATCGCAACGGCATAACCGTTTTCATAACGAATAATCTCTGTCATGGTTTTTTCCTCGTATTATAAAATTATTTTTGAATTCTTCCTGTAATTTTTCTATGTTTGTCTTCTCGTTCGCTCCAAATGCATGGATGCGCATACTGTTTATATACATTATAACGCATCCCCCAAAAAAACGCAACCCAAAAAACACCTACAACCGCATGCCATGAAATTGTGACCAATAGCCTTTTTCGGCGAAATTCCATAGAAAATCTTGCAATACAGCAGTTCCTGTGTTATATTGTTATTGTAAATCAAATTCAAAAAGAGGAAGTGCGCCATGCATATCGATACGAAATGCCTGCAAGAGGGCTACAAACCGAAATCCGGCGAACCGCGTGTTCTGCCGATCTACCAGAGTACGACCTACAAATACGATTCCTCGGATGCGCTCGGCGATCTGTTTGACTTGAAAGCAGACGGACATATGTATTCACGCATCTCCAACCCCACGGTTGCCGCGGTGGAAGCAAAGATCGCTTCGCTGGAGGGCGGCGTGGGCGCACTCTGCACCTCGTCCGGTCAGGCGGCAAGCTTTATTGCCATCACCAATATCGCCGCGGCGGGTGACAACTTTGTCAGCCTTTCAAGCATTTACGGCGGCACGGTCAATCTCTTTGCCGTTACAATGAAGAAGCTCGGCATCGAGGTGCGCTTTGCAACCCCCGAAATGACCGATGCTGAGGTAGAAGCGCTGTTTGACGACCGCACCCGCGCGCTGTTCGGGGAGACGATCGCCAACCCCGCGCTGAAGG
>CAYQBT010000035.1:0-1010 GCA_964415775.1 uncultured Lachnospiraceae bacterium | reverse complement strand
CGCTGAAGGTGCTCGACATCGAGCGCTATGCAAAGCTTGCACACAAAATGGATGTACCGCTGATCGTAGACAACACCTTTGCAACCCCCGTGCTCTGCCGCCCGTTCGAATTCGGTGCGGACATCGTCATCCACTCGACCACGAAGTACCTCGACGGCCATGCGGCAGTTGTTGGCGGCGTGATCGTAGACAGCGGCAGCTTTGACTGGGTGCGCGGCGGCAAATATCCCGAACTGACCACCCCGGACGAGTCCTACCACGGCGTTGTATACACCGAGCAGTTCGGCAAGGCAGCATACATCACCAAGGCACGCGTACAGATGATGCGCGACCTCGGTGCAACCCCCTCGCCGATGAGCGCATACATTCTCAACCTCGGCACCGAGACGCTTGCACTGCGCATGGAGCGCCACTGCGCAAATGCACTCGCCGTTGCGAAGATGCTGAAGGATCATCCCAAGGTCTCCTTTGTAAACTATCCTTTCCTCGAGGGAGACAGCGAATACGAGACCGCGAAAAAATACCTCACCGGTGCATCCGGTGTCATTGCGTTCGGTCTGAAGGACGGGCGTGAGGCGGCAACCCGCTTTATGGATTCGCTCCGTCTCGCCGCGATCGTGGTGCACGTTGCCGATGCACGCACCAGCGTCCTGCATCCCGCAAGCACCACCCACCGCCAGCTCACCGACAAGCAGCTTGTCGATGCGGGCGTACTGCCCGAGCTTGTCCGCCTGTCAGTCGGCATTGAGAATATCGAGGATCTTCTCGCCGATGTTAAGCAAGCACTCGATAAAGCGTAAGAGATTCAATCGAAACCGCAAGATTTTATTTGTACAAGAGAGAAAAGCCATGCCGATCAAGATACCCAACGCTCTGCCCGCAACCGAAACGCTGGAGAGCGAAAACATCTTTGTGATCACCGAAACCCGAGCGATCACGCAGGACATCCGCCCCTTAAAGATCCTCATCCT
Organism: uncultured Lachnospiraceae bacterium; assembly: GCA_964415775.1. Lineage (GTDB taxonomy): Bacteria > Bacillota > Clostridia > Oscillospirales > CAG-272 > UMGS902. The sequence goes on along the minus strand of CAYQBT010000035.1, from coordinate 39 downwards.
CAACCTGATGCCCACCAAGATCGTCACCGAGACCCAGCT
>CAYQBT010000034.1:0-10468 GCA_964415775.1 uncultured Lachnospiraceae bacterium | reverse complement strand
AGCAGGCTTTGGCGCTGACCTTGGTGCAGAAAAGTTCCTCGACATCAAGTGCCGCCTTGCAGGTCTCACCCCCTCTGCAGTCGTTATCGTTGCGACCATCCGCGCGCTGATGATGCACGGCGGTGTTGCCAAGGCGGATCTTGGCAGCGAGAACCTCACGGCGCTGGAAAAGGGTCTTCCCAATCTGCTCCGCCATGTTTCCAACATCAAGGATGTATACAAGCTCCCCTCTGTGGTTGCAGTCAACCGCTTCCCCACCGACACCGATGCAGAAGTTGCGCTCGTCATTGAAAAGTGCAAGGCACTCGGCGTAAACGTCGTTCTGTCCGATGTATGGGCAAAGGGCGGAGAGGGCGGCATGGAGCTTGCCGAAGAGGTTGTACGCCTCTGCGAGCAGCCAAATGGCTTCTCCTTCTCCTATGAGCTTGATGGCAGCATCGAGGATAAGATTGAGACCATCGTTAAGCGCATCTACGGCGGTGACGGTATCACCGTGATGCCCGCGGCAAAGAAGCAGATCGACGCACTCACCGCGCTTGGCTATGACAAGCTGCCGATCTGCGTTGCAAAAACACAGTACTCTTTCTCGGATGATCCGGTAAAGCTCGGCGCACCCACCGGCTTCACCGTGACGATCAAGAATGTCAAGATCTCCGCAGGCGCAGGCTTTATCGTCGTGCTGACCGGTGACATCATGACCATGCCGGGGCTTCCCCGAGTTCCCTCCGCCGAAAAGATCGACGTAGACGAACAGGGCCGCATCACCGGATTGTTCTAAAGAAACAGAAAAAGCCGACCGCACGGTCGGCTTTTTGTTTTTACCATATATTTAAAAACAGAGTACTGCATCCGCAGTACTCTGTTTTTGCTTTATTTTGCTCTTTCCTTTTCCATAGCAATGCGGGTGAAGATTACGCATGCCTCGCTTCTCTTCAGCGTGTCGCCCGGACGGTAATTGCCCGTTCCGGTATCACCGCCGACGATGCCGGCATTGTACAGCTTCTGCACTGCCGAAGCGCAAGCCATATCCGCCGTTACATCGGGGATATTGCCGCTTCTGACAGCGGTATACTCGCTTGCGGGCAGGATGTTTGCAAATACGATCGCCATATCGCCGCGGGTGATATTCGCATCGTAGTTTGCGAACTGATCCTTCGTGATGATACCGTTTTCGATACAGTAATCAACATACGGTGCATACCACTTTTCACCGGGCAGGAGTGCACGGACAACCTTTTCGTTATAGATTGTATGAATGTTTGCCGCAGCAGTTAGCGCCTGTGCAACCGTAAAGCTGCTATCCGGACTGAACTTGGTGTTTGAGGTACCGTTTGCAAGCTTGAACTCATACGCGTTCTTTACGAACGAATAGAACCAGTGCGAGTCGGTAACGTCGGTGAAAGCATCCGTATAAGTGCGCATCTTTGCAAAGCGGCTGTCCCCTTCGCGCACGCTGTCAAAGCCGCTGATCTTATCGCCGAGCGGCATAGGATTGAGATCGACGGTATATACGGTGTTGATATCCGCAGGCTGCTTGGTGCCGTCTGCGATCACAACGCCGTTTTTATCTGCAAAATACGGCTCGACAAATGCGTAGCGTCCGCTGGAGGTATCCTTGCCGATATAGGCGTGGTAGCAGATCCAATCCTGTCCGTTTGCATCTGTCAGATACGATGCGTGTCCGCAACCGTTGATATTATCCGACTTAGAGAAGATCGGCGTGGGAAGCTTCTCCCAGTTCTTGATGTCGAGCGGGTTGCCGCCAAGGTATTTGAGCTGCCCGAGCTTGTACTCGACCGTCCAATAGCCACTGCCGGAATAGACGATATAGATAGAACCGTCATCGGCATAGACCGCCGTACCGCCCTCTACGACCTTCGGATAAGACTTGCCGGAAGCCTTATAGGAATAGCCGCCCATTTCCCAGTCGTACTCGGAATAGCAGATAACCGAGGATTCTCCGATGATCGTCCAGGGGTTGGTCATCTCTACGATATTGATCGTCTGTCCAAAGTCTTCGGTGCCTCTTCCCTTTTCGGTAACGTACATCATGTACAACTTTCCGTTGATACGAATATCCGTCTGTCCTGCTGCCCAGGTATCGGCGAAGCCGGGAATATCCTTTGCCTCGATCTTTTGCGGCACGTTGACCTCACCGGTGAGCGGATTGCCCCAACGTCCAAGGAGGTTGTCGCCGTCCAAGCACTTGATGACATACATACGATGGTTGACATTGTCTCCGTCGTCACAGGCAATATAGCAATACCAGCCGCCGTTGCCCTCGCCGATCTCCTCATCGCTGTAATAGTGGATCTCGGGAGACCAGATGTTCTGCGACCATGCCTGACCTGCCTCAGGCTTATAAACCGTCACGTATTCTGCGTATTGCAGATCACCGATGTTGGTTGCGCGTGCAAGGCCGAGTGAAGAGCCGGTGGTTGCGGTATAGTAATAGTAACCGTCATGGTAGAACAGCCACGGGTCTGCTCCATTGGAGCGAATAGGATTGGTAAACGACATCGTTCCGGTGACTTCCTTTTCGAGATCCACCGATTCTGCGACCTGCAGAGACGATGTCATGTCGGCAATACCCTCCGTGCCGATCAGCGCAGTCAGATGAGCAAAATCACCGCCGTTAAGCTTCACGTTGAAGCTACCGCCGTAGCTGCCCACGTATTCGGAAACCGTCTTTCTCGCAGCACCGATCTCGCCGTAGAAGGTACCGCCGTTGATCGTGAGTGAAACGTCGGTCTTAAAATAATGCTCTGCCGTACTGAGCGTTGCGGCATAGATTCCCTGATAGAAGGTTCCGCCATTGATCGTTGCCTTGATGCTACCGGCATGAGAATTCGCGCTGCCAAGCGTAAAAATCTCCACGAATTCGCCACCGTTGACCGTCAACGTTACATTGCAATTCTCCACACCGTTATTGTGTGCTCCGGCACGCACACGCCCCCACGTACCGCTTTCGATGGTCAAATGGTAATCCAGATTTTTGGCAGTGCTGGCGCCACCCGTGATAGCCGGATAGGTGTCGGTGTCGCTGTCCTTAATCGTAGTGACGTTTTGACCGATCGTCAAATCGTATCCGTAGCCGATGATCAAGCGTCTGCTTCCCGAATTGCGGATCGTGATGTTCGAAAACTCAGTAGTACCGCCGCAGTAGAAGGTTGCACCGAGTACAAGCTCAGCGCCACCGGTCTTGGCGTAATCCACGCCATTGTAAAGTGAGGTAATCGTTATCTTTTTTGCGTTGGTGCTACCATTGAAGTTGGAAGCTAAGGTGTACTTACCAACAATAACGATTGTACCACCTGACTCTTTCAAACCATCGTATGCAGCTGCAAGCGATGCCGACGCAGCGTTTGCGCTGGCACCGTTACCGGTGCCGCCGTCCGCGATAAAGAAGACCTTTTCATCGCTGACGGTAAAGAGCTCTGCAACCTCGCCGAGATGCTTTACGGAATAGTTGGTTTCATCGAGCAGCAATGTGCCCTTTACGTTTTCGCCGGTCGCCGAATATGCATCGATCTTACCGCCGGACAAATTCAGTGTCAACTGCTTTGTTACATTGTGGATGACCAGTTTTTTGAGGCTGCCGCCGCTGATCGACAGCGAAAACGCTTCGATTTCGCCATTGGTAGTCTTCAGTGTGCCTACCGCGCCGCTGACGATCTCTGCCATGGTGCTCTTGGTGCCGCCAACGATGTTGTCTACCTCTGCGCCGCTGACTAAGATCTGCGAAGCCTCGCTGATCTCCTTGAAGCTGCCGGCATACAGCGAAGCAGAGCCAAGGATACGGAGTCCCGAACCGAATGCAGTCTCTGCGTCTGCAGCAACTGTCAGGCTACCGTTTCTTGCATCCAATACGCCGTTGCCACTAAGGGTGATACCCGTGAACACCGTGCTACCGCCAAGGGCATAGGTGCCGCTGAGCTTGATCGATGCATCCGCATCGCCTTTGACGGTAATCTCCACGGTGTGTGCAGGCTCCGCAAAGTCGGAAATCTTGAGCTCACCAAGCACGATAACGGTCGCGCCTGTCTGGCTCGCCTTTTGGATCGCATCTGCAAAGGATGCGGGGGATGCAGAAGAGGTTCCGTCGCCGGTTGCCCCGTCCTTGGTATATACGACTGATGCATTCTCTACGACCGCAAAGCCCTCGTATGCCTTGATCGCATCCTCGGTATAATACTGACCGTCATACCGCAGCGTTGTTACGGATTTTGCTTTTTGCTGCTGAGATTTGATGGTGCTGTTATAATAGGAAACCGACATGCTTGCAACCGTTGCGCCGCGCAGCTCTACCGTCGCATTGCCGACGACATTATTGATGTTCGCCGTGCCGATATTGCCGCCCGCCAGCGTTACCTGTGCGGTTCCGTTGATTTTTCTGGCATCGTCACCGCCCACATTCAGCGTGTTGATCTTGCCGCCGTTTACAGTAAGCACCACATTTTGGCTCTCGTGCGCGCTGGTCGATCCGCCGTACAGCGTACCGATCTCACCGCCGTTTACCGTAATATAATGCGTACCGGTACAAATCAGTCCTTTTGCATCGGTGGTTCCTTTTTGCCTTGAACCACCGATAACTGCATAGAAGTCACCGCTCTCGATCGTGATATGCGTATCCATTGTTGCGTCAAAGTCATCGGTCGGACTCTGCCAGCCGCCGACAACGTACACACCGCTGGTGTCGCCGTCGAGTCGGTTAAAGGTAACTCCTTTGCCGAACGTGATCGGGTTATACCGTGCAACGCAGTTCAGCGTGGAAATATACTCAATCGTAACATTCTCAAAGGTGGTGTCACCGCCGAGAACATAGCGGCAGGCACGATCGAATACGATCTTTGCGCCTTTTGCACCGTAATCCACCTTACCGACAATGGTAGTAATGATGTACGGAACCGTGTGCGAAAGCTCGGTCATGGTGCCAGTGATCTTCGACTCGTCCATCAGGACGAATACCACCTTATCCGCCGTGGTAGTTCTTGCCTTCAGGCTGGCACGGATAAAACTTTTGAGCGGAGCATCCGCACCGGTACCCTCTGCCGCGTCATTTCCGTTCACCGAATGGATATAGTAATATTCCGTTTCTTCTGCAGAAGCCGTTACGGCCAGTGCGATCAGCAGTAAAAATATAGCACAAACCGCTGTCAAGAACCGTATGCTTCTACGCTTTGCATTTGCTTTCATCTCAGCACCTCGCAAAAATAGTATTATAGGATAATTATACCATATATAAGAAGTGAAAAACAACAAAAATATACGAAAAATCAATAAAAGTTAGGATAAGACTATGCAGGTATTGCAAATATACACATATGTTTTTGTGCAACCTGCAAAATACCGCAAGCACCTTTCAAAAGACACCTGCGGTATATTTACATAGATTTACTTTGTAATCGTTGCGGTAGAGGTTGCGCCGTCCCATGCTACGGTCGCGCCGAGCGTTTCGGCAACGAAGCGTACCGGCATGTAGGTACGGCTGTTTTCGATGAAAGCGGGAGAATCCAGTTTCACAGCCTGACCGTTTACGACAGCCTCAGCCGCGCCGAGCGTGATCTTGATCTCGGTATCTGCGGTCTTTAAGGTTGCGGTAGAGATCGCGCCGTCCCAGCCGATCTCGGCACCGAGTGCCTCTGCTACGTAGCGAACCGGCAACATGGTGCGGCTATTACGGATAATGGGAGCAATGTCCATGGTCTTCGTCTCTCCGTTTACGGTGTACTCGGTCTTGCCCAGCGTCATCTTCAGCGTAACCGAAGCAGCTTTGCTTTCCGTAATGCTGTCAAAGCCGCCGATCTTCTCGGAGAGCGGCTTCGGGTTAAGCGCCACCTCATAGACCGTGTCGATCGGCGCGGGATGCTCGGATCCGTCCGCGATCACAACGCCGTTTTTATCCGCATAGTAGGGTTCCACAAACGCGTAGCGTCCGCTGGAGGTATCCTTGCCGATATAGGCATGATAGCAGATCCAGTTCTGCCCTGCCGTGTCCTGCACATAGGATGCGTGACCGCAGCCGTTGATCTCATCCGACTTGCGCAGAATAGAGGTTGGACGCTTTTCCCAGTTGTGGATATCCAACGGATCGCCGCCGAGATATTTGAGCTGTCCAAGCTGATATTCAGTCGTCCAGTAGCCGCTGCCCGAGTATACGATATAGATCGTGCCGTCCTCGGCGTACACCGCCGTACCGCCCTCAACGACCTCAGGGGCGTTTTTGGAAGCACCGCCCTTTTCCCACTCGTATTCGGACTTGCAGATGACTGCCGACTGTCCGACGATCGTCCAGGGGTTCGTCATCTCGACCAGATTGATCGTCTGGTAGAACTCATCCGAGGGCGTATATCTCCCACGCTCGGTGACATACATCATATAGAGCTTGCCGCCGATACGGATGTCGGTCTGTCCTGCCGCCCAGGTATCGGCAAAGCCGGGAATATCCTTTGCCTCAATCTTCTGCGGCACGTTGACCTCGCCGGTCACGGGATTGCCCCAGCGTCCGAACAGATTGTTGCCGTCAAGGCACTTGATCACATACATACGGTGGTATACATTGTCACCGTTGTCGCAGGCAATATAGCAGTACCAGCCGCCGTTCCCCTTGCCGATCTCTTCATCGCTGTAGTAGTGGATCTCGGGCGACCAGAGATTTCTCGACCACATTTTTCCGTCCTCGGGATCGTATACGGTGACATACTCCGCATATTTCAGGTCGCCGATATTGGTTGCACGCGCAATGCCGAGCGTGGAGCCTGTGGTGGCGGTGTAGTAATAGTAGCCGTCCAGGTAGAAGAGCCACGGATCGGCACCGTTTGCACGGATGGGATTTGTAAAGGTCATGGTGCCGCTGACAGGTGCGTCAAGGTCGATGTTCTTTGCCACCTGTAGGGAGGAAGTCATACCTTGTAGACGGTCTGTGCCGACAAGTTCGGTCAAATGATCGAAGTTGCCGCCCTGGATCGCCACATCAAAGCTTCCGCTGTAGCTGCCGAGAAACTGCCAAAGGGTTGCGCGCGCGGGCGCAATATTGCCGTAGAAGGTTCCACCCTCGATCAAAAGCGAAACCTTGCTGTCAAAATAGTGACTCGCATTTGTCAATGCAGAAGCATAGATGCCCTGATAGAGGGTACCGCCGCGGATCACGGCATGAATGTCGCCGCTATGGGATGCCGAGCTGCCGAGTGTGAGAGGCTCCATAAACTCGCCGCCCTCGATCACAAGGTTGACCGTAAGATCGCGGCTGCCGTTTGCCGCCGTACCGCCGCGCACGCGCTGCCATGTACCGCTTTTGATGGTCAAATCGGTAGCTTTGCCCTGAATCGCGCTCTGGTTTGCGCCCATGACAGAAAGGTAGGTGTTCGAAGCGGCGTGCTTGTTTGCCGTGATACTCTCCCCCAAAACGAGCGTATGGCAATTGCCGTAAATGCTGAGATACCTGCCATCTGCGGTGAGGGTGATATCCCGGAATTGGGTGTCGCCTCCACAGAAGAAGTTTGTCTGGAAGATCAGTTCTGCGCCGTTTTTCTTTGCGTAGTCCACACCGTTATAGGAAGAGGTGATCGTGATAGGCTTCTCGTTTTTAAAGCCTGCGGTGGAGGTTTTCAAGGTATACGGACCGCAAATGACCAGCGTACCGCCGTTTTCCTTGAGCGCGGCATAGGCTGCCGAAAGCGAGGAGGAAGCATCCTGTGCACGCTTTCCGCTTCCCGTCGCGCCGTCACGCAGGAAAAAGACGGTCTCCTTGCTGACGGTGAAGAGAGAAGCCGCGTCCCCGAGCGAGCTTGCCGAATATTTTTCCGCATCGAGAAAGAGTTTGCCGTGGACATTGGTTTCCTCCTGCGTGCAAGCAGCAATACTGCCGCCGAAGAGACTGCAGGAAAGGGATTCCGTCACGCTTCGGAAAACGACCTTGTCAATGCTGCCGCCGAATACGGACAGTATGAAGCTCTTAATGGAAGTATCGGTGGTTTTCAGCGTGCCAATGCTTCCGCTGACGATCTCGATATTGGTTTCGGCAGTGCCGCCGGTGATCTTTCCGACCGTTGCGCCGTCTACGGATACGGTCTTTGCATCCCGAATCTCGGCAAAGCTACCGCCGCCTAAAGATGCGGAGCCCTTGATCAAAAGAGCCGTTCCGGAGGCAAGCTTTATGCTGTCCGTCGTTGCGAAAACACCTGCGCTTGCGTCCAGCGTGCCGCTGCCGCCAAGCGTAGTATCCGAAAAACAGGTCTCGCCCGTGAAGGTGTATGTTCCGCTGATCTCCACCGATCCGCCGGAAAGCGTGATCTTTCCGCTGTGCGCGGGCTCGGTATAGTTCTGCAAACGGATCGCGCCGATCACTTTCACCGTTCCGCCCACTTTTGCCGCGATCTGCATAGCGTTTTCAAGGGAAGCCGGATCGCTCTCGCTAAAGCCGCTACCGCTTGCTCCGTCCTTGGTGTACACAACCGTTTCGTTTTGCACCTCAGTAAAACCGGTGTAGGAAGCGATTTCGTCCGCCGAATAATAGATAGCGTTATACCGCAAGGTCTTCGGGCGGTTTGCGTTGCGGCGAAGCGTGTCGATCGCCGTGGTCGTATAGGAGACCGACATTTTCTCCACCTTGCTACCGAGCAAAGATACCGTCAGGTCACGGATCACATTGTTCGCAACAACATGACCGAGCTCACCGCCTGCAAGGACTACGTCCGCAGTTCCCTGCAGGATACGGTCCTCGTCGCCGTTCAGATACAGGGCATCTATACTGCCGCCGTTTACGGTGATGACCGCATTTTGATTTTTGTGATTCACGGCAGAGCCGCCGTACAGCGTATTGATCTCGCCACCGTTTACGGTAACGTGATGCGTACCCGTAAAGGTAAGATCCGTGCCCTGTCTCGATCCGCCGACAACGAGATAGAAATTGCCGCTCTCGATGGTGATATGCGAATCAAGGTTAACAGCCTTATTTGCATCCGGACTCTGCCAACCGCCGACAATATATGCGCCGCTGCTGTCCGAGTCGGTACGCGCTGTGACAACACCTTTACCAAAGGCGATGGGGTTATATTGCGCCACGAAATTGAGCGTGCCGCTGTATTCGATCTTGATATTCTCAAAGGTAGAATCGCCGCCCAAAATAAAGCGAAGCGCGTTGCCGAATTTGAGTTTTGCCCCCCTCGCGCCGTAGTCCACCTTCCCGTCGCTTGTCGTATAGGTGATCGGAACCTTATGCGCGATCTCGGTATGCGTTTGCGAAAGAGAGTATGTATCGGTAATGACGATCACTACGCGGTCTGCACCCGGAGTGTTGGCAGAGAGCATCGCCCTATTTAAGGTTTTGAACGCTTGTGCCGCAGTAGAACCGTTGTTTTGATCGTTGCCTGAAGACGCACTGACGTAAACGTACCTTTCCGTCTCTGCGGCGTGCGCAGAGACGCACAAGCCGGAAAAGAAAAGTGCGCTCAACAATACCAAAAGACCAATACGCGGCATAAGACTTGAAAATCGCATGCTTCTTCCTCCTTAGTCGTCAAAACTCGATCGATCTGAATTGCTTTGTCTATAGCATAGCACAAATTGCAAAGCTTTGCAACCCTTTTGATGCCCGAGCGCGGACATATTTATTTGATAAACATCTTGTAAAAACTAAAGAAAGGTGCTATAATACTCCCCGTGAGTTCGAAACCTTCCTCACGTAAAACAAAACTAAAGGAGAACAGAATATGAACAAAAAGGTCAAAATGCTCACGCAAGGAGCTACCATCGCCGCACTCTATGTGCTTCTCACCTATCTTGCAGCCATCATGAAGCTTTCGAGCGGGGTGATTCAGGTGCGCTTTTCAGAGGCACTCTGCGTCCTTCCCTATTTCACTCCGGCCGCGATTCCGGGGCTGACGGTAGGTTGTCTTTTGGCGAATTTTTTGACAGGCGGCGAACCTTTGGACGTGCTCCTCGGCAGCCTCGCTACGCTGATCGGTGCGGTATGCGCCTATTTGGTACGCAAGCACAAATGGCTCGTTCCCCTGCCGAGCGTGCTCGCCAACATGATCGTTGTGCCGCCCGTGCTGATGTTCGTCTACGGCGCCGAAGAAGCGTATCCGTTTCTTGTGGCAACGGTAGGCATCGGGGAGGTCGTTTCCATCTACGGGCTCGGCATGCTGTTGCTCTTTGCACTGGAGAAAAGGAAAAGTATATTTGCATAATAAAAAAGCAGGCATTGACGCATCCGTCAATGCCTGCTTTTTTATTGATTCATAAATCTTGCAAGGAATTCTTTGGTCGCTTCTTCCTTCGGGTCGCCGAAGATCTGTTCGGGTATGCCGTCCTCACAGATGATGCCGTCCTTCATAAAGACAACACGGGAGGAAACATCGCGTGCGAACGCCATTTCGTGCGTGACGATGAGCATCGTCATGCCGCTCTCGGCAAGCTCACGCATAACGGCAAGCACCTCGCCGACCATCTGCGGGTCGAGTGCCGA
>CAYQBT010000033.1:0-10550 GCA_964415775.1 uncultured Lachnospiraceae bacterium | reverse complement strand
GTTGGCGGATAAGCTGCTTGTATTCGGTGCGCTGCTCGGCATTCTCTGCCGCTTTGAGGGCATCCGCCCCGTCTTTGTATGGTGCGCTTTCATCGTCATCTTCCGTGAGCTTGCCGTTACCTCCATGCGTCTGGTCGTTTCGGGCGCGTCGGGCAAGGTGATTGCCGCAAAGATGATCGGCAAGGTCAAGACGGTCACGCAGATCGTGGCGGTGCTGGTCATTCTGCTCGAGCCTGTGGCAATGGAGCTGATCGCGGGCTACACGGTGCCCGTTCTCAGCTATGTTTCTATGCTTGCTATGGCGCTGATGACGCTCATTTCGGGCATCGACTACATAAAGAGCTATTGGGAATTCATCGATCCCACAAAATGAATCACTTGAAAATCCAAGGATTTTCAAGTGGTAAGGGGCGCAAGCCTCGCGTCGCACTCACCGTGCGCGCCCCTGTAAGGAGTTTTAAAGCCGGCACATGTCCGTCTTTAAAACAGAATTTTATTAAAAAATATGGGAAAATATATGAACGAAAGCGGGAAAACGGTCAAAGCCACGATCATGGATGCACCTGCCTTGCAGCGTGCGCTGACGCGCATCGCGCATGAGATCGTGGAGCGCAACCGCGGTGTGGAAAACATCGCGCTTGTCGGCGTGCGCCGACGGGGCTTACCGCTTGCCGAGCGGATCGCCGAGCGTATTTGCGCCATTGAGGGGAAAATGCCCCCTGTCGGCGCGGTGGATATTTCCTTTTATCGGGACGACCTCACGAAAAAAGAGGAGCAGCCGGTTCTGAAGAACACAGGCGTTGCGTTTGACGTCAGCGGCAAGGACATCGTGCTGGTGGATGACGTGATCTTCACCGGCAGAACCGTGCGCGCCGCGCTCGAGGCGGTGTTCCACCTCGGCAGACCGAAGACGGTACAGCTTGCGGTGCTTGTGGATCGCGGACTGCGCGAGCTGCCGTTCCGCCCCGATTACGTGGGCAAAAACGTGCCTACCCGCCACGCCGAGCTTGTCTCGGTGCGTCTCACCGAGATCGACGGCGAGGATACCGTGACCATTTTAGAATAAGAAAAAGAGCCTTTCGGCTCTTTTTTATTTTGCTTTAAAGAGTTTTTTGAGGATCGCGCGAAAGGCGCGCGGGGATTTTACAGTGAGGATCTTCATAGCGGGTTTCCTTTCCGAAAATGGCTATTTTACGGAGAAGTACAAGCATCCGATGCCGATAATGACCACCGCTTCAATCACAACTAAAAAGCCTTCCGGCAGGAAAAAGGACAAAAGCAGTCCGAGCCCAAAGGCGAGAATGGTCAGTCCGATCAGCTTGGCAGCGCATTTGAAATTGTGCATAGTCACTCCTCCTCGGTAAGCCGTCTGCTATAAGTATATGCGGCAAAGTTTAGAAGTGTGACAAAAAAGAGAAGCGGTTTTTCGTATTATCCCTTGCGCTTGCCTTTGAAAAGGAGCGCGGAGAGGTAACCGAAGACGAGTGCCGCCGCACAGCCGGCGGCTGCGGCGGTAAAGCCGCCCTTGAAAATGCCGAGAAAGCCGTCTTCGTCAATGGCTTTTTTTATGCCGTCCGCGATGTTTGCACCAAAGCCGACCAGCGGCACGGTCGCGCCGCAGCCGGCAAGCTTCTTTATGGGATCAAACCAGCCGAGCGCGCCGAGCAGTACGCCTGCCGAAACGTACACCACCAGAATACGCGCGGGGGTGAGCTTCGTTTTGTCGATCAGGAGCTGCGCCAGCACGCAAAACGCGCCGCCGATCAGGAATGCATACGCATAGGTCAAAGGTGCGCTCATGCCTGTTCCTCCTCGTAAACAATGTGCACCAGATGCGCGACGGACGGGATGTTCTGCCCCTGCGTCACCGAGTCCTTGCTCATCAGCGCGCCGGTCGCCATCAGCAGGATGTTCCCCAGCTTGCCGGACTCGATATACGGCAGAAAATGCGCGCCGAACACGGTGGCGATGCAGCCGCAGCCGCTTGCGCCCGCGTGCACGTCTTGGCTCTCCGCGTACATCAGCTTGCCGCAGTCGGTGTGGTTGCCCACCTCGTAGCCGTTGATCTCGCAAAGGTGCTTGAACAGTTCGCTGCCGTGGCTGCCGAGGTCGCCCGTGATGATCAGGTCGTAGTCGTGCGCGTTCGTGTGCGATTCCTTGAAATAGCGCAGGAGGGTATCCGCCGCCGCAGGTGCCATGGCGGCGCCCATGTTGGTGACATCGTTTTGCCCCTTATCCTGTACGATGCCGATCATGCAGTCGGCGATCTTTGCCTTGCCGCGCTCGCCGAGGACATAGCCGCCCGCGCCCGTCACCGTCCATTGGGCGGTGGGAGCACGCTGTCCGCCGTATTCGATCGGGGAGCGGAACTGCCGCTCGGCGGCGCAGTTATGCGAGGAGGTCACCACGGCAATGCGGCGCGCCGCGCCGCCCGACAGCAGCATGGCGGCAAGCGCCATGCCCTCGGTGAGGTTGGAGCACGCGCCGTAGATCCCGATATAGGGGATCTCGTAGGAAAGCAGTCCGTAGCAGGATGCCACGCACTGGTTTTCAAGGTCGCCCGCGATCAGGTAGTCCACCTCCGACGGCGCCATCGGCGCTTTTGCAAAGGCAAGCGACAGCGCAAGGCGGGAGCACTCGCTCTCCGCCATCTCCCAGGTCTTCATCCCAAAGCGGTCGTCCGTGTCGATGTAGTCAAAGCGGTTTTTGAGGGGCCCTTCGCCCTCTTTTTTGCCGACCGCCGCCGCAAAGGACATAATGTATGCGTTTTCCGTTTTTACGATCATAAGCTTCTCCTTTTTTGGATAGTTTCTGCAAAAAACGGATCTTTATGCGAAAAAGCCTCGCAGTTTTCGCTGCAAGGCTTTGAAAATTCTATTCTTTTTCCGTCCGGCTGGTGATCTTCAGGCGGCGGACGAGCTTTGCGCCGCGGCCGGAGGTTGGATACTTGGTGTAGAAGAATCCGAAGACCGAGAAAACGACCGCGCCGACAAAGTTGACCACGAGATCCTTCATGGTATCATACAGCCCGATGTCGAGATAACCGCCGAGACCGAGCGGCTTGCCGTTGACCGCGACCTCCTCGATCTCGGAAAGGATGATGGGAACATTCTTGCCGTCGGGATGCAGGGCAACCGATGCGACGGTGTGCAATATAGAGTCCTTTTGCATATCGGTATGGAAGAAAACGTCCATCGAGAACTCGAAAAACTCCCACAGGACACCCACCGTCATCGAAAAGCAGAAGGAGACCATCGCCACAAAGAAGGGCGACAGCTTGATCTGAAAGCGATCGCTCCGGTTGAGCAGATCGATCAGCGACAGCCCGATCGCCGCCGCGAAAAAGCCGGTGGTGGTGTGCAGTATCGTATCCCAAAGCGCAAAGCGCATGTAGTACTCGGCAAGCTCGCCGAGGATCTGCGCGGCAAAGGTAAAGACCAGCACGATGATCTCCAGCGTGGTGGGCAGCTCGACGTTAAAGGTCTTCTGCACAAAGGGAGGCAGTAAAAACAGCACCAGCGTAAAGGCGCAGAGCAGTGCATTTTCGTAGTTGCCGCTAAAGAATTGCAGGACACCGATGACCGTGACGATCGCGCGCAGTGCAATATAAATGAAAAAGGAAAGCTTGTCCTTGCGGAACTCGTCGATCAGCGAGCGGTAAAAGCGCACGAGTGCATTGGATTTTTTCGGTTTGGTTTTCATAGTCTTCCTCCAAGATGTGAAAAACAGTATACCAAAAAATGCTTTGGCAGGCAATGCTTTTCATATACTTTTCACATAGTTGACAAAAGAAAAAAAGCATGGTAAAATGAATTTTACCCCTTATATAGTATACAGAAATGGAGAAAGTATATGTCTAAGAAGTTGTTTGCAGCGGTTCTGGTACTTGCATTGCTTTGCACCGGCGCTTTCACGATCTTTGCGGGCTCCTTTACGGACGTGCCTGCGGATGCATATTACGCGGCGGCGGCAGAGCGTATGGCGGCGCGCGGCATCCTTTCGGGTTACGGCGACGGATGGTATTACGGCAACCATTCGGTCACCCGCGCACAGATCGCCGCACTTGCCTGCAAGATGCTCGGTAAGGTAGAGGAGGCAACCGCACTTGCGGGAGCGACTGCGTTTACCGATGTGCCGAAGGAGTCCTGGGCGACCGGATACGTCAACTATGCGCATGCCAACGGAATCGTTCTCGGTGACGGCGACGGCAAGTTCCGCCCCGATGACTATGTAAAATATGAAGAAGTTGTCAAGGTGATCGTCTGCGTGCTCGAGCTGGACGAGGGCGTTAAGATCGATCCCACCGACTGGTCCAAGGAGTACCTCGAGAGAGCGGAAAAGGCGGGACTGCTCGCAAATCTCATCGGTAAGAAGGGCACATATATGCTCCGCAGCGACATTGCGGTCATCACCGATGCGGCAATGACGGTTCTCGATAAGTCGGCGGCGGCAGAGAGCGCGTCCTCTGCTACGACCACGATCGTGACAGAGACGACGACCAAGAAGCCGTCGAGACCGACCGTTACCACTACCAAGGTGACTGCGGCACCCGTCGTGACCACCACGCCTGAACCTGTCGTAACGACTACGCCTGAGTCCGTTGTAACGACTGCGGCACCCGTCGTGACCACTACGCCTGTGCCTGTCGTAACGACTACGCCTGAGCCCGTTGTAACGACTGCGGCACCCGTCGTAACCACTACGCTTGAGCCGGTCGTAACGACTACGCCTGAACCCGTTGTAACCACCACGGTACCCGAGGAAACCACCACCGTCGTGTCTGTTACCACCAAAGAGGACTCCTTACCGTTCCTGCCGTTCTAAGCACACGATGATTTGTAGAATTGCGGATTTTAATATAGAGATCTTCCCTCTGTATGCGGCAACCGAAGCGTTCTGCGCCGCGTATATCTGCGAAGCGCCCGCGCAGGTTGACTTTACGGTCGTCATGCGGGAGGCGGATATTGACGCGGAGCTGGAGCGCGACGCAAGCGGATACGGCTTTGACCGCGCGTATTATGAGCGGCTGGCGCTCTATCGCAAGATCTGCGCTGAGATCCTCAGCCGCGGTGCGTTTATGATGCACTGCGCCGTGATCGAGTACGAGGGGCGCGGCTATGCGTTTACGGCGCCGAGCGGTACCGGCAAGACCACGCATATCCGACTTTGGAAAAAGCGGTTCGGCGACGGACAGGTCACGATCGTCAACGGCGACAAGCCGATCCTGCGCGTGACCGAGGGAGAGATCTATGCCTATGGCACACCCTGGTGCGGCAAGGAGGGGTACAACGTAAATACCCGCGTGCCGCTCCGTGCGCTCTGCTTTTTGGAGCGTGCCGAGGAGAACAGCATTCGCCGCATTTCGGACACCGAGGCGATGCCAAAACTGTTTTCCCAGATCATGGTTGCCGATTCTGCCGATCTTGCAAGGCAGCTTGAGCTTGTGGATACACTCGTCACCACGGTGCCGATGTATCGGCTCGGCTGTAACATGGATATCGAAGCGGCAAGCGTCGCATACGCAGGGATGTGTAAAGAATAAAGCAAAGGACATATGCGAAATGCATATGTCCTTTTTGATGTTACGGCGGGAGCAAGCCCCCGCCCTACGATGTTTCCGTTCGCCATGCGGAGATGTTCGCCCGCAAGCCGCGGGGAGATGTTTGTACATGCGGGACGTCGAGGCGCATGCGACCGTAGGTCGCTATTCCCCTACAAATGGGCGGTGCCAATAACCGCACATCGTCACGGCAACGCACAAACCCGTAGGGGGCGACCTCCCGGACGCCCCGCAAGCCGCGGTACGATGTTGCTTTGGCGGGTCGTCGAGGACGTCGACCCCTACGATATGTGGGTGTCAATAACCCACATCGCTATGGGTACGCACGAATCGCCCGCATTTTTATCTCTTTTCGAGCTCTTCCCAGCCGTCGGGGGTGACCTTTACGGTGTAGAGGGTTGCAAATGCCTCGTCGCAAAGGGCATCGAAGTCGATCTTTGCGGCTTCGGCGGCAACCTTCGCTTTATCGGGGCGCGTCTTGGGATGGCGGGGGGTGAATACCGTACAGCAGTCCTCATACGGGAGTATTGAGGTCTCAAAGGTGCCGATCGTACGGGAAATACGCACGATCTCTTCTTTGTCGAGTCCGATACAGGGGCGGAAAACCGGCACGCGCACCATGGCATCGGTCACGGCGATCGCCTCCAGCGTCTGACTTGCCACCTGACCGAGGCTTTCGCCCGTGATGAGCGCTTCGCAGTGGCATTTTTCCGCCATGCGCTCGGCAAGCACATACATAAAGCGGCGGAGCAAAAGGGTGAAATAGTCCTCGTCGCACTTGTTTTTGATCTCCTCCTGAATGTGCGTGAGCGAGAGGATGTGCACGTACATACAGTCGGTGTATTCGGTGACCTCTTTTGCGAGCGTGAGCACTTTTTCCTTGGCGCGCTCGGAGGTGTAGGGGAAGCTTTCAAAGTGGAGTGCGTCCACCGTCATGCCGCGCTTCGCCATCATGTAGCCGGCAACGGGGCTGTCAATGCCGCCCGAAAGCAGGAGAAGCCCGCGTCCGCTGGAGCCGATGGGCATACCGCCCGCGCCGACAAGCTGGTCAAAGTGGATGTACGCGCCGTTCTCACGGATCTCCACGCGCACGACGCGTTCGGGGTTTTGCACATTGACGCGGATGCCGCGGATGGTTTCGAGAATGCACGCGCCCACCTCGGCACAGATCTCGGGGGAGCGCAGAGGAAACGCCTTGTCCGCGCGCTTTGCCTCGACCTTAAAGGTCTTGACGCCCGCCATGCGGTGGGGCAGATACTCGCGCACGCACGTGCGGATACTGTCCATGCTTTTATCGCAGACGGCGGCAACGCTTACGCGGCTGAATCCCGGCATGCGGCACATTGCCTCCAGCATGCCGTCCATATCGCAGAGCTCGTCTTTCGGATCGACATAGACGGTGCTCTGTCTAGCGTAGATCTTGAAATCGCCGAAGCGCTCCGCGCGCTGCTTGCAGCGGCGGACGAGCATCGCCTCAAAGTGGGATTTGTTTGCGCCCTTGAGCACCAGCTCGCCGTATTTACAAAGGATGACTTCTTTCATATTGATTCCTCCGGATATATTTTGGGACGCTTTTTGTAAAAAGCGCCCCAAACCCTGCAAAAACTTTTGAAACGGGAGGGTTGGGTTTCTTTTTTCTTTTTCAAAATTTTTGAAAGGGTGTGGGAAAACTTTTTATAAAAAGTTTTCCCACGTATATTCTTATTCTCTGACCTTGCCTTCCGATTTTACCACGTATTTCACGGTGGTGAGCGCCGCGAGTCCCATCGGGCCGCGCGCGTGCAGCTTTTGCGTGGAGATGCCGAGCTCCGCGCCATAGCCGAACTCGCCGCCGTCGGTGAAGCGCGTCGAGGTGTTTACATACACCGCCGCCGCGTCTACGCGGTCGGTAAAGCGGCTTGCCGCTTCGCTGTCGCCCGTCAGGATCGCCTCGCTGTGGCGGGTACCGTGCGCGTTTATGTGCGCGATCGCCTCGTCTACACTGTCCACGACCTTGACCGAGATCACAAGGTCGTTGTACTCGGTAAAGTGGTCTTCCTCGGTGGCAAGCACCGCGGATGCAAAGCAGTCGATGCAGTTTGCATCCGCGCGGATCTCCACGCCGTGCGCACGCATGTCTTTTTCAAACAGCGGCAGAAACTCTTTGGCGATCGCACGGTCGCAAAGCAGACTTTCACAGGCGTTGCAGACCGACGGGCGCTGCACCTTTGCATTCACGATAACCTTGCGCGCCATATCGAAATCGGCAGACTTTTCCACATAGATGTGACAATTGCCCGCGCCCGTTTCGATCACGGGCACCTTTGCATTTTCCACCACCGTCCGGATCAGTCCCTTGCCGCCGCGCGGGATCAGCACGTCCACGTAGCCGCGGATGCTCATCAGCGCGTTTGCGCCCTCGCGCTCGGTGCGCTCCACCAGCAGTACGCCGTCACGGGGCAGACCGTTTTGCTCCAGCGCGTCCGCGGCGAGCTCGCGGATCGCCATCGAGGTCGCAAGCGCCTCCTTGCCGCCGCGGAGCAGGGCAACGTTGCCGGTTTTGATGCAGAGTGCCGCCGCGTCCAGCGTGACGTTCGGACGCGCCTCAAAGATGATCGCCACAACGCCCAGCGGTACGGTTTTTTCACAGATCGCAATGCCGCTGTCCCTTGTCCAGACCGTTTCTTTGCCAAGGACATCGGGGAGCTGCACAAGCTCCTCAAGAGACTTTGCCATGCCCTCGATGCGGGCATCGTTTAAGGCAAGGCGATCGAGCATCTGGGTGGGAACGCCGTTATCCTTTGCCGATGCAAGGTCTTTTTCATTTGCGGCGAGGATCTTTTCTGCGTTTTTACGCATGGCATCTGCCAGCGTGGAAAGCACGGCGTTCCGCGTCGCAAAGGACGCACAGCTCATGTCTGCTACGGCCGCCGCCGCCCGCTTCTCCAAGGATAGAATATACTCAAAAATTTCCATAATCAAAATCTCCCCGAAAATCGCCTTGGGCGATTGTCTGCCAAAACTGCCGCTCGTGTCATCCACGAGCAAAGATATTTGTACATGCGATAGCACTGCCGCAAGATTCCGCTCAGAATGACGGCGGTGGTGCGGCGGCAATGGTATACGCGGGCGATTCGTGAATCGCCCCTACTTTTTTCCCGCGAAATATGTACCGTGTGCGGTGCCGTTTAAAACATCGTACAAAATTTCGGGATCGGTGCCGCGCACGATCATCATCGGGATCGCCGCGTCTGCCAGCATCTGCGCCGCGATCAGCTTCGCCTGCATGCCGCCCGTGCCGCGCTCAGTGCCCGCACCGCCTGCATTTTCCACCATTTCGTTTGTGACCGTCTCCACTCTCGCGATCAGCTTGGCATCGGGATTCTTTCGCGGATCGCTGTCGTAGTAGCCGTCAATATCGGTCAGGTTTACCACGATGTCGGCATGGCAGAGCACGCCGACGCAAGCCGAAAGGCGGTCGTTGCCGCCGAAGTCGATCTCGTAGCAGGAGACCGAGTCGTTTTCGTTGATGATCGGCACACAGCCCATCGAAAGGAGCTCCTCCAGCGTGTCCTCTGCCGCCGCACGGCGCGCGGGCGCGTCGATCACGTCCTTGGTGAGCAGAAGCTGTGCTACGGGGTGCCCGTACAGGGAAAAGAATTTGCCGTAGAGCTTCATGATCTCATTCTGCCCGATCGCGGCAAGCGCCTGCTTTTCGCGCGTGCTGGTCGGTCGGTGGAAGCCGATTCTTGCCACACCCGCCGTCACCGCGCCGCTCGAGACTAAAATGACCTCGCAGCCGCTGTTTTTGATGTCCGACAGCACCCGCGCCAGCGTTTCGATGCGGTGCAGATTCAGCTTGCCGGTCTCATGCGTCAGCGTCGAGGTACCGATCTTGACGACGATTCTCTTATAATTTCCCGTTTTGTTCATTTTTCCCGTTCTCCATGCCTCAAAAAATGCAAAAAACTATTTCTTTTGGTTTGATAATATAGTATAATAAATTATTATATAGCATCCTACCCGGAAAAGCAAGTATCAATTCACAGAGGTTGTATAGATGAAACAGAAATTTACCATTACACTGCTCGATCTGCCGGTCAGTATCGTCAGTGACGAAAGCGAAGAAACGGTCAAGGCGCTTGCCAAGACCTTAAACGAGCGCGTGCAGAGCGTGCTCTGGAAGTCGCGCCAGATCTCCAAGACCGAGGCGGCGCTGTTCTGCGCGCTCGAATACCTCAGCGATGCCGAGACTGCGAAGGCGCGCGCCGACAAGGCAGAGGCACAGCTCGGGTTGTATACCGCAAACCTTGCGCGGATGCGCGAGGAGAACGACCGTCTGACAAGAAAAGTGGACGAGCTGGAAGCAAAGCTCAAAAAGAGCAGATGACCGCCCTGCCTGAACTGCTTGCCCCTGCGGGCGGCTTTACGGCGCTGGAGGCGGCGATCGACGCGGGCGCTGACGCGGTATATTTCGCGGGCGAAAGCTTTGGCGCACGCGCCTTTGCAAAGAATTTTACCCGTGAGGAGATCGCGGCGGCGGCAAAGCTCTGCCGCGCCTACGGCGTGAAGAGCTATATCACGCTCAATACCCTCATCTACGACCGCGAGATGCCCGAGGTGCTGGAGTATGCCGCGTTCCTCGAGGACGCGGGCATTGACGCACTGATCATTGCCGATATGGGCGCGGCGGCGCGTATCCACCGCTATATTCCCTCCATGCGTCTGCACGGCAGTACCCAGTTTTCGGGACACAACGCCGAGGCTGCAAGATTTTTAGAAGCCTGCGGCTTTGAGCGCATGGTTGCGGCGCGCGAGCTGTCAAAGGAGGATCTCACCGCGCTTTGCAAGGAGTCGCCGATCGAGATCGAGACCTTTATCCACGGTGCACTTTGCGTTTGCCACAGCGGACAGTGCCTGTACAGCAGTATGATCGGCGGGCGAAGCGGCAACCGCGGCATGTGCGCACAGCCCTGCCGCCTGCCCGACAAGAGCGGCAGGTATCCGCTGA